>DASWBF010000081.1:0-9123 GCA_036390735.1 Mycobacterium sp.
CGCGGCGCTGCGCAGCGGGTTGCAGCAGGCGGCCCCAACGGCCGATCAGCTCAACGCGGTGTTTTCAAACGTGCAGGACTCGCTGCCGCAGACGCTGGCCAACCTCGAGATCGTCATCGACATGCTCAAGCGCTACCACAAGGGCGTCGAGCAAGCGTTCGTCTACTTCCCGGAGAGTGCCGCCCAACTCGAGGCCGGGACGATCTTCCCCGGCTACGGCATCATCAACTTCGCGCTGCTCACGAACCTCAACCAGCCACCGCCCTGTTTGACGGGTTTCCTACCGCCGTCGGAGTGGCGGGCTCCCGCCGACACGTCGACGCAACCGCTGCCGTCGGGCCTCTACTGCAAGATTCCGAAGGATTACCAGGGCCTCGCGGTGCGCGGCGCGCGTAACTATCCGTGCGTGGACGTGCCGGGTAAGCGGGCCTCGTCGCCAAGGGAGTGCCGGAGCGACGAGCCGTACGTGCCGCTGGGCACCAACCCCTGGTACGGGGACCCGAACCAAATTCTGACCTGCCCGGCACCTGCCGCACGCTGTGATCAGCCGGTCAAGCCTGGCTACGTGATTCCGGGCCCGAGCGTCAACAACGGCATGAACCCGCTGCCGGCCAGCATGTTGCCGCCGTCGGGCTCTCCGGCCCCTGTAAGCGATCCGCTGTCTCCGCCGGGGCAGGGCAGCGTCGTCTGCAGCGGGCAGCAGCCCAACCCGTGCGACTACACGCCATCGCAGACCCCCGCGGCGATCTACAACCCGCAGAGCGGCGAGGTGGTGGCGCCCGACGGGTCGCGGTACAGCGTGCGGGATTCGGCAGGTACAGGAGACGACGGATGGAAGGCGATGCTGGCGCCCGCGGGCTGAACCCGTCGACTCAGTCTCGGTTCGCCGTAGGGTGATCCCATGCGCCTCAAGCTCGGTCGACCTTTCCTGACGGAATTCACCAAGCGGTTCGACGTGCCACCCGCCGACGCCGGCACGCCGCTCATGGTGACATGGCTGGGGGTGGCCACGCTGCTGATCAGTGACGGCACCTCGGCGTTGATGACGGACGGCTTCTTCTCGCGGCCAAGCCTGGCCACCGTCGCGCTGAGGCGGGTGGAACCGTCGCTGGAGCGCATCATCGGCTGCCTCGAACGCACCCGAGTGCGATCGCTCGAGGCCGTGATTCCGGTGCACACCCATTACGACCACGCACTTGATTCCGCGGTGGTGGCAGGACGCACCGAGGCCAAATTGGTCGGAGGGGAATCGGCCGCCAACATCGGCCGCGGCTTCGGGCAGCCCGAAGACCGCATCGTCGTCGCGACGTCCGGTGAGTCGATGACGTTAGGCGCTTACGAGGTGACATTGATCGAATCGAAACACTCGCCACCCGACCGGTATCCGGGCGTGATCACGGAACCGGTCGTGCCTCCGGCGAAGGCGTCGGCATACAAGTGCGGCGAGGCGTGGTCGGTTCTGATCCACCACCAGCAGACCGACAGTCGGCTCCTGATCCAGGGCAGCGCGGGCTTCGTCGAAGGTGCACTGGCCGGGCAGCAGGCGGACGTGGTGTATCTCGGGGTCGGTCAGCTCGGACTGCTGCCCGAGCAGTACATGGTCGACTACTGGAACGAAGTAGTGCGGTCGGTCGGCGCTCGGCGCGTGGTGCTGATCCACTGGGACGACTTCTTCCGGCCGCTGACCGAGCCGTTACGGGCGCTGCCGTATGCCGCCGACGATCTGGACGCGACGATGCGCGTGCTCTCCCGGCTAGCCGCAGAAGACGGAATACCCCTGCACCTGCCCAAGGTGTGGGAGCCCGAAAACCCTTGGGCGTGACGGTTATTGCCGGTCTGACGTCTTGCTGATCGTTTCGCTGGCGCTGCTGGCCGTTGTGCTGGCGTTCGCGTTGGTGCGGCCGAAGGGCTGGACTGAGGACATCGCGGCTCTTCCCGCGGCGACCGCGGTGATCGTGATCGGCGCCCTTCCGCTTCGCGACGCAGTCGACGAGGTGACGCGGCTCCTGCCGGTCGTCGGGTTCCTTGCCGCAGTGTTGGTGCTGGCCCAGCTGTGCGCCGAGGAGGGCGTGTTCCAGGCGGCCGGCGGGATGATGGCGCGCGGCAGCGCGGGACGGCCCAAAAGGCTACTGCGACAGGTTTTCATCATCGCGTCGGTCACTACGGCCGTCCTCAGCCTCGACGCCACCGTCGTGCTGCTGACTCCGGTCGTGCTGGCGACCGCGCGCACGTTGCGGCTGCCGGACAGACCGCACACCTATGCCAGTGCTCACCTGGCCAACACCGCCTCGCTGTTGCTGCCCGTGTCGAACTTGACGAACCTGCTCGCGTTCGCCAGCGCGGGACTGTCGTTCACCCGCTTCACGGCACTGATGGCTGCCCCGTGGCTGCTTGCGATCGCCGCGGAGTACGTCGTCTTCCGGTGGTTCTTTGCCGGCGAATTATCCACTGACGCAGACGACGACGACGTGCCGGCCACGCCCCAGCTACCGGTGTTCGCGCTGGTGGTGCTCGCACTCACGCTGGCGGGCTTCGCGGTCACATCGCTGGTCGGCCTCTCCCCCGCGTGGGCCGCGTGCGCGGGTGCGGCGGTGCTGGCGGTGCGGGGAATGGTTCGACGGCGCGGCGCGCTCGGCGGCATCGTGCGGGCGGTCAACCTGCCGTTCCTCGCCTTCGTGCTGACGCTTTCAGTGGTGGTGCGATCGGCGATGGTGAACGGATTGAGTTCTGCGACACGGGATCTCCTGCCATCCGGCAACAGCCTCGCGGCGCTGCTGGCGCTGGCGGCACTTGCCGCCGTGCTGAGCAATCTGGTGAACAATCTGCCCGCCGTCCTGCTGTTGGTGCCGCTTGTGGCTGGGGGCGGTGCGGGATCGGTGCTCGCCGTGCTCATCGGAACCAATGTCGGCGCCAACCTCACCTACATCGGCTCGCTGGCGAACTTGCTGTGGCGAAACGTACTGCACGACAACGATTCCAACGACGGCGTCGGCAGATTCACCCGCCTGGGCCTGTGCACGGTACCGCTGGCATTGGTCCTTGCGGTTGTTGCGTTGTGGGCCGGGCTGCGACTGATTGGCCCGTAACCGAGCCGACTTTAACTTTAACCGCCAACCGCCGGGATCAGAACGAGGGCACCGTTGCAGCCAATAACATGCACGTACGACTTACTGCTATTCATCCTCCCACTTGATCGCCATCGACCTCTGCCGGAATCGGCTCAGAACAGACATCCGCCTCCAGTGCATCAAGGATCAGCGTAGTGTCCCCGGCTGTGGCCGATCCGATCCATTTCGTCGACGCGAACGGGCTGAAATTCGCGTATCTCGAGGAGGGGTCTGGGCCTCTCGTGCTCATGCTTCACGGGTTTCCGGACACGGCACATACGTGGGACGATCTCCGCCCGCGGATCGCCGCCAGAGGATACCGCGCGGTCAGCCCGTTTATGCGCGGGTACCACCCTAGCGCCATCCCGGATCGCGACCCCGATCAAGAGACTTTGGCGCGCGATCCCCTTAGGTTGATTGAAGCGCTCGGCGCTCGTGACGCAATCATTATCGGGCACGATTGGGGAGCTTCGGCGGCATACGGCGCGGCGGCGCTCGGCCCGGATCGAGTGAAAAAGCTGTTCGTTATCGGCATTCCCCATCCGGCAGCGCTCAAGCCGTCGCTGAAGAAGCTTTGGGGCGTCCGCCATTTCGCGGCATACAAGCTGCCGGGGGCGCCGAACCGCTTCGCGCGCAATGACTTCGCAGCGCTCCCCGCGATCTATCGGCGATGGTCCCCGGCGTGGAACCCCGATCCGAGGGAGTTCGATGCTGTCCGCGCGAGCTTCTCAAGACCGGCGAGCTTGAACGCGGCATTCGGTTATTACCGAAAGCTCTCACCTGTACCGTCCGCATCACTGAAGGCGCGGATCACTGTGCCAGTAGTCGTCTTTGCGGGGCTCGATGATCCGATCGTCGAACCCTCGGATTATCGAACCGCCGCGCGGATGTTCGAGAACGAGTACATCGTTGAGGAGGTCCGAGGCGGGCATTTCATGCATCGGGAGCATCCCGAGGCGTTCGCCGAGCGGCTCTTGACTCATCTGTGACTGCAGTCAGGGAGTCCGATAACCCGGACTCCGGAACGGGCGTCAGGCATTGCACTCTCACGGTCCGGTGCCCATGCCTATGGCCTGAGCCGCGCGTGTCAGCTCATCGTCGTAGGTGACCATCACATCTGCACCGATACGCAGGGCAACCCTGAGATGGATCGCGTCGAGAGTGCGCAACTCGCCCGGTGTGTTTGGAGCCTCGTCGAGGTCGCTCGCATCCAGCGCAACCAGGTTCACCATCGACAAGAACTCCTCTACCTCGTTGGTGTCGATTTCCGGCTGGCGGTTCGCCTGACAGAGAATCTCAGTTCGGAGGAGGACCGACGACACGACCGTGTGTCCTTGCTCAACCAGCTGATCCAGATACCGTTGGGTTCTCCGGGTAAGACGTGCGGCCCCTGGACGAGGTCCGATTGTCAACACCCGAAGTGCGGCCGAGGTGTCCAGGTAGCCGATCAACCGTTACGCATCTCCGACAAGACCTCGAGCGCGTCGCGATCGGTGCGGCGAGCCCGGATGCGCGAGAACGTTTTCGCGTCCGGCCGCGCCACGTGGACCTTCCCGGCAGCGACCAACCGCTCGTACGGTGTCGCGGCGGGTGGGATCAGCACTGCAACAACCTCGCCGTGATTCGTCACCTCGATGACTTCGCCGTTCTTGACATCATCGAGAATCTGAGATGAGTTGTTGCGCAACTCGCGATGCGGAATCCTTCGCATGATCCTCACCTTGTGCCCTGGTCCGTAGCAATAGTAGCAACACCACCTGCAGACCGAAGTGCCGTTTGTGACCCACGCCGAGCAGATGAAAAGCTAGCGCCTGCGTTGCCGGGCGACCTCGGCGAGCACCACCCCGGCGGCAACCGCGGCGTTCAAAGACTCGGTCGGGCCGGCCATCGGAATCGACACCACCGCGTCGCAGTTCTCGCGCACCAAACGCGACAGGCCCTTGCCCTCCGAGCCGACGACGATCACCACGTCCCCGGTGGCGTCCAACTCGTCGATCGTGGTGTCGCCGTCGGCGTCCAGGCCAACCACCTGCAGGCCGGCCACGGCCCAGTCCCTCAGCGTGCGATTGAGATTGGTCGCGCGGGCCACCGGCACTCGGGCGGCAGCCCCGGCGCTGGTTCGCCACGCAACCGCAGTGACCGACGCGCTGCGCCGCTGCGGAATCAGCACGCCGTGGCCGGCGAAGGCGGCCACGGAGCGGACGATCGCACCGAGATTGCGAGGATCCGAGATGTTGTCGAGCGCGACGAGCAACGCAGGCGTCGAGTCGTCTCGAGCCGCCGCGAGCAGGTCGTCGGGGTGGGTGTACTCGTACGGCGGCACCTGCAGCGCAATGCCCTGGTGCAGCCCGTTGGCGCTGATCCGGTCCAGGTCGGCGCGCGGCACCTCGAGGATCGGAATTCCGGAATCAGCCGCACGCCTGACGGATTCGGTCAGCCGCTCGTCGGCGTCGGCGCCCAACGCCACGTACAGCGCGGTAGCGGGAACGCTGGCGCGCAGACACTCCAGGACCGGATTGCGTCCGAGAACGATCTCTGTCTCGTCAGTCTTCTTGGCGCCCCGGCGCGACTTGTCTTTGGCGGCAGCGCGTTTCGCGGCCGGGTGGTTCGGCCGCATGTGGGCGGGCGGTGTGGCGCCGCGCCCCTCCAGACCGCGCCGACGTACGCCGCCGGAGCCGACGGTGGGCCCCTTCTTGGTGCCGGGCTTGCGCACCGCGCCGCGGCGCCGGGAGTTGCCTGCCATCTACTTTTTGTCGCCGTCGATCAGCGACCACTGCGGCCCGTCGGCGGTGTCGGTGACCTCGATGCCGGCCTTCTTCAGCCGGTCGCGGATCTCGTCGGCCAGGGCCCAGTCGCGCTGTGCTCGCGCCGCCTCGCGGCGCTCCAGTTCGGCGTGCACCAGCACGTCAACCGCGGCCAGCGCGGCCGACGTCTCGTCGCGCGTCTCCCAGCGCTCGTCGAGCGGGTCGCAGCCCAAAACGGCCATCATCGACCGGATTTCGCTGGCGCGGGCCAATGCGGTTTCGTGGTCGCCGGCTTCCAGCGCACGGTTGCCCTCGGCACGGCTGCTGTGTATCTCCGCCAGCGCGATCGGCACCGAGAGGTCGTCGTCGAGCGCCGCGGCGAACCGCGGGGTCCAGCCATCGGGCACTATGGCTCCGACCCGGGTGCGGACGCGATGCAGGAAGTCCTCGATCCCGGTGTAAGCCTTGACGGCGTCCTGTAGCGCGGTCTCGGAGAATTCGAGCATCGACCGGTAGTGCGCACTGCCCAGGTAGTACCGCAGCTCGACGGGCCGAACCCGTTGCAGCACAGCGGGAATCGACAGCACGTTACCCAGCGACTTGCTCATCTTCTCACCGCCCATCGTGACCCAGCCGTTGTGCAGCCAGAATCGGGCGAAGCGGTCACCGGTCGCGAGGGCCTGTGCGATCTCGTTCTCGTGGTGTGGGAACACCAAATCCATTCCACCGCAATGGATGTCGAACTCCGATCCGAGGTACTCGTGGGCCATCGCGACGCATTCGGAGTGCCAGCCGGGGCGGCCGCGTCCCCACGGTGTCGGCCAGGACGGCTCGCCGGGTTTGGCGCCCTTCCACAGGGTGAAGTCCCGCTGGTCGCGTTTGCCGGCCCCGACGCCCTCGCCCTGATGCACGTCGTCGATCTTGTGACCGGACAGCTTTCCGTAGTCTGCGAAGCTCAGCACGTCGAAGTACACGTCGCCGGCGCCGGTATAAGCGTGGCCGTTGTCGATCAGCCGCTCGATCAGCTCGACGATCTGGGTGATGTGGCCCGTGGCTCGGGGTTCGGCCGACGGCGGCAGCACGTCCAGCGCGTCGTAGGCGGCGGTGAACGCGCGGTCATGAGTGGCGGCCCACTCCCACCAAGGCCGTCCCGCGTCGGCTGCCTTGTTGAGGATCTTGTCGTCGATGTCGGTGACGTTGCGGATGAATGCGACGTCGAAGCCGCGGGCCATCAGCCAGCGCCGCAGCACGTCGAATGCGACGGCACTGCGCACGTGGCCGATGTGCGGAAGGCCTTGCACAGTGGCGCCGCACAGGTAGATCGAGACGTGGCCGTCGCGCAGCGGCACGAAGTCGCGGACGGCACCGGCGTAGGTGTCGTACAGCCGCAAGCCGGGAGGCTTGCCTGACTCGACAGCCGACCCGACAGCTTGAGCGCGATCGGTCACGACGTGCCAGCTTACCGGCCTATTCGTCACCAACCACCAAAGCCGTCGCGATGGCGGCCAATCCCTCACCGCGCCCGGTCAGCCCTAGTCCGTCGGTGGTTGTCGCGGCCACCGACACGGGCGCCCCGAGCAGATCCGACAACACGCGCTGCGCCAGCTCGCGGCGCGGGGCGATCTTCGGCCGGTTACCGACCACCTGCACCGCAGCGTTGAGGACGCGAAAACCGTTTGCCTCCACCAAGTCGCGGACGTGGCGGAGCATGGTGTCGCCGCTCACGCCGTCCCAGCGAGGGTCGTCGACACCGAACACCTCGCCGACGTCGCCGAGGCCGGCCGCCGACAACAGCGCGTCGCACAGCGCGTGGGCGGCCACGTCGCCGTCGGAATGGCCGCTGCAGCCGTCGGCGTCCTCGAACAGCAGGCCCAACAGCCAGCACGGCCTCCCTTGCTCGATGGGATGCACGTCGGTGCCCAGGCCCACCCGTAAATCGGTCACCGGTTCACCACCGCCTCGGCCAGCAGCAGGTCCAGCGCGGTGGTGATCTTGAACGCCAGCGGGTCGCCGTCGACGACGTGCACCTGCGCGCCGATGTTCTCCACCATCGAGGCGTCGTCGGTGACGTCGGCCGACTTCGAGCGTTCGTAGGCGCGCAGCAGCAGCTCGGTCTGAAAGCCCTGCGGGGTCTGCACTGCCCGTAGTCCGGCGCGGGCTGGCGTTGCGATCACGACTCCGTTCGCGTCGACGACCTTGATCGTGTCGGTCACGGGGAGGCCGGGCACGACGGCCTGATGGCCTTCGCGCAGCGCGGCCACCACGCGGGCGATCATCGCAGGCGGCGTCAGGGCGCGCGCAGCGTCGTGAACCAGCACCAGCTCGGGGTTGCCGACAGCGGCCAGCGCGCGGCGTACCGACTCGGTGCGATGGGAGCCGCCGGCGACGACAGTAGCGTCGGCGCCGAGAATGAGTTTCGCTTCGTCGGTGCGGTCAGGGGGCACCGCGACCACGATGGCGTCGACGGCACCGGAGTCACGCAGGCCACCGAGGGTTCGCTCCAGCAGGGTGTGCCCGCCAAGGTGGACGAACGCTTTCGGTCTGCCTGCGCCCAGGCGTTCGCCAGAACCCGCGGCCGGAACGACCGCGACTGCGCTCATCCTCTACGAGGCGGCGGCCAAAACCTCGTCGAGGATGGTCTCCGCTTTCGCATCGTCGGTGTTCTCGGCCAGTGCGAGCTCCCCGACCAGAATCTGGCGCGCCTTGGCCAGCATCCGCTTCTCGCCAGCCGACAGGCCACGTTCCTGGTCGCGGCGCCACAAATCGCGCACGACCTCGGCCACCTTGTTCACGTCGCCGGAAGCCAGCTTCTCGAGGTTGGCCTTGTAGCGGCGCGACCAGTTGGTGGGCTCTTCGGTGTGCGGCGCCCGCAGCACCTGGAAGACCTTGTCGAGCCCTTCCTGGCCCACCACGTCGCGCACACCCACATACTCCGCGTTATCTGCAGGTACTCGAACTGTCAGGTCACCCTGGGCGACCTTCAAGACGAGATATTCTTTCTGCTCGCCTTTGATGGTCCGGGTTTCGATCGCTTCGATCAACGCAGCACCGTGATGTGGATAGACAACGGTGTCTCCGACCTTAAAAATCATCTGATTCGAGCCCCTTTCGCCACTCCATGCTAACACGGTCCTCTGACGGGCGTTTAACAACGGTGCAGGTCAGGGGCACAGTGGGTGAACATTGGGGGTTGACACAGCGGCGAATACATGCATGCCAGCGGTTTCATCGACAGCGCCGCAGGTAGCTGGTCGCGGTGTTGCCGACGACCT
>DASWBF010000082.1:0-1556 GCA_036390735.1 Mycobacterium sp.
GCAGCGTGTGGCTGTGGTACTTGCGCATCGCCCTTCACCGGCCGCGGATAGTTGACAGTGGCACCTGTCGAGCGTGACACTTATGGCGTGTTTTGTAAAGCTCTGACACCACTGGCCAACGGCTTCTGCTTCGGAGAGGGCGCCCGGTGGTTCGAGGGGCTGCTGTGGTTTTCCGACATGCTCGGCGAGGCGGTGCACACCGTCAACCTGCAAGGATCGATGAGCACGCTGCCGCTGCCCGGCCACGCCCCCTCCGGTCTGGGCTTTCGGCCCGACGGCTCGCTGCTGATCGCCTCCACCGAGAGCCGGCAGGTGCTGCGCTACGACGGCGAGACCGTCACCGTCCTGGCCGATCTCGCCGACGCCGCGCCGGCCAACCTCGGCGACATGGTCGTCGACGACCTCGGGCGCGCCTATGTCGGGTCCCAAGCGCGCGAGGGCGGTGTCATCGTGCGGATCGATCCCGACGGCACCGCAGCTGTCGTCGCGACCGACCTCGACTTCCCGAACGGAATGGTCATCACCCCGGACGGGACGACCTTGATCGTCGCCGAGTCCGTCGGCCGGCGGTTGACCGCGTTCAGCATCGGCCCCGACGGGTCACTGTCCGATCGCCGGATCTTCGCCGAAGGTCTCGACGGGCCGCCCGACGGCATCACACTCGACGCCGACGTTGGAGTCTGGGCGTCGATGACCCTGGCCCATCAGTTCGAGCGGATCGTCGAGGGTGGCGCCGTGACGGACCGCATCGACATAGGCGACCGCACGGCGATCGCCTGCATGCTGGGCGGGCCCGAGCGGCGAACCCTCTTCCTGCTGTCCAGCACTGACGCCTATCCGCAACGCCTCATCGGGACGAAGCTGTCTCAGCTCGACGCGGTGACGGTCGACATCCCAGGGGCGGGCCTTCCATGAGCGACTCCTATTACGAGCTGCTCGACGACGCCGACCCGTTGGGCGAGAAGTTCACCGCGACCGACTTGGTGCGCAGCACGTGGTCGGCGTCGATCCAGCACGCCGCTCCGGTGTCGTCGCTGTTGGTTCGCGGACTGGAGCGCTGCGCGCGGCGCGACGACACCCGGCTGAGCCGGGTCGTCGTGGATCTGCTGGGGCCGGTGCCGGCCGAGGGCGAGTTCTGGGTGCGGTCAACGCTGGAGCGCGCCGGTAAACAAATCGAGTTGGTCAGCGCCGAGATGCTGGGCCTCGGACCGGACGGGCAGCATAGACCCGTCGCCAAGGCCAGCGGCTGGCGGTTACAGCAGACGGACACACACGACGTCGTGCGGGCGTCGGCGCCGCCGCTGCGACCGTTAGCGGAAACCCACGTCCGCAATATGAAGGAGCGCTGGGACCGCAATTACGTGCACAGTTTGGACTGGCGGTGGCTCACCCATCGGGGCGACAGCGGCCCCGGCGAGTCGTGGATCAGGCCGACGGTGGATCTGGTCAAGGGCGAGGGCATGACGCCGTTGGAGCGCCTGTTCGCGGTGGCCGACGACGCGAACGGCATCGGCTCCAAGATCGACATCAGGACGTGGACGTTTCTGAACACCGAC
>DASWBF010000083.1:0-2677 GCA_036390735.1 Mycobacterium sp.
CGCCTACACCCTTACACCGGGCTGATCGGCACCAGCGTCTCCGGGGTGTTCCTGTATCTGATCGCGATCATCAACATCATCATCATCCTGGGCGGAATCCTGCGGGTATTCCGGGACATGCGCACGGGGCACTACGACGAAGCCGCACTCGACGAGGTCGGCGTCGTCTACCCCTGACCAGCGGCACCGAACCGGGAACCGAATCTGTTCTGTGACAAGCGACCGCGACCGAGCGCCACCGCTGGCCGCGCTCTGGTAATCCGGTCGCGAAACCACAGTTTCGCGACCGCGCCCGCCAGATCACTCCTGCCGACGCCCACAACGCAAAATGCTGTCGCACATTCCAGTCGCAAAATCTTTCTCCGCATAACCTGTGCGCGATAAGATTCTGCGACACCACCCGGGTTGGTGTCGCAGAAGGGAAACTCCGGTGGCCGAACTCGGCTACGCACGGGTATCCACCACCCACCAAGACCTCGAACGTCAACTCGACGCGCTTGCCGCACAAGGCATCCCGCCCGAACGGACCTGGCAGGACAAAAAGACCGGCGCTACCATAAACCGTCCCGGCTTCGCCGAGCTGCGCCACTACGCCCGCCCCGGCGACACCATCGTGGCCACCAACCTCGACCGCATCGGGCGCAACCTGCGCGAATGCCTGAACCTGGTGCACGAACTGCGCGAGCAAGGCGTGGGCATCAAGACCCTGCGTGATCCGATCCCCATCGACACCAGCGACGACTCGCCGTTGGCCCAGATCGCCGTAGCCATGCTCGCACTGTTCGCAGAGATGGAACGCACCTTCGCCCGCGAACGCGCCGCACACGCACGGGCCGTCGCCCTCAACAAAGGCAAGCTTCCCGGCCGCCCCCGCAAGCTCAACGACCACAAACTCCAGGCCGCCCGCGCCTCACTCGACGCCGGCATGCACCTCGACGACCTCGCCGAGATGCTCAACATCCACCGCGCCACCCTCTACCGAGCACTCCAACGAGACGAGCGCGAACAATAGACCGGCCCGGTTGCTTACCTTGCGGCTCAGGTCACCTTCGGGAGTCCCGGGCCGAACTCGGACGGCGTCACCTCGGCGAGCTCGACCGCGCAGCCCTCGGACTTCGACACGATCTTCGAGGTGACGACCACGACGTCGCCGTCGGCGAGCGGGTCGCCCTGTGCCGACGCCGCCGCGTGGACCATCGCCCCGATGTCGTCTCCGGGGCCGATCTCGGGCAGCCCGCCGACGCCGAGCACCTGCAGGCCGGGCACGACGGGCGTCTCAGTCCGGCAGGGCGCCGAGGAACTCGACGATCGCCGCGTTCACGGGCACCGGGTTGGTCAGGTTGGCGGCGTGCGCGCCGCCGACGGCGACGACCGCACCGGCGCCTGGCAGGCCGGCCGCCAGCTCCTCGGTCTGGTCCATCGTGATCGCGGTGTCCTCGGTGCCGTGGACCACCAGCGCCGGGCAGCGGATCTCGCCGAGCCGGTCGGTGATGTCGTCGCGCGACAAGAGGCACTCGAACGGCACGGCGAGGAACCCCTTGTCGCGCGCCTGCCACTTGGCGATCCAGACCTCGTTGTGCTCGGGGTCGGCGATGATCAGATCGGCGATCGGCCCGGCGAGCTCGGGCACCGGACCGACGGCGAGCCAGGTGTCCTTCATCTGCGTGTACCCCTCCACCGCCACCGGATCCTCGGTCCCCGCCTGCGTGTCGAGCAGGATCAGAGCGCGCACCCGCTGCGGTGACAGCAACGCGGCGCGCAGCGAGAGGAAGCCGCCCTGGCTCATGCCCCCGAGCACCGCCAGCTCGACGCCGAGGTGGTCGAGCAGACCGAGGCAGTCGCGGGCCGAGTCCCAGTAGCTGAACGGCTGGTCGTCGTACTCGGTGAGCCCGAACCCGCGCTCGTCCCACGTGATCACGCGGTACGCGTCGCGCAGCGCCTCGACCTGTGGCGCGAACATCTCGTGGTCCATCAGGAAGCCGTGGGAGAACACGACCGGCGGACCCGACCCGCCGGTGTCCTCGAAGTAGAGGCGCTGACCGTTGACGGCGGCATGCGGCATGGGGCGACCGTACCCGACGTCCGAGCGCGCTCAGGCCAACATGGGCGGATGAGCGACGATGCGAACCAGCGTGCAGGCGGACACCGGCCGGTGTCGGAGATCTTCGATCCCGCGGCCTGGCGGACCGTCGACGGGTTCGACTTCTCCGACATCACCTACCACCGCGCCCGCGACGCCGGCGTCGTGCGGATCGCCTTCGACCGGCCGGAGGTGCGCAACGCCTTCCGCCCGGGGTCGCCGCTGGTGCGTACGCAGGGTCTCCCACGCGTCGTCCTTGTCGCCTTCCGGCGTCGTTCGTCAGCGCCTACTTCGCGGTGCGTTTCAGGCCACCTCAGTGCGCATGTACGGATCGGGTGCCTGCAAGGCCAGGTGCCAGTTCTGTTTGAGACGGTTGGAACGAAAAGGAAAACCGTCGTGCACGCGTAACGCACAGCGCCGCAGCGTCTTACGAAAAGAGTGCCGCGGGTGCGGATCGATCCCAGTGCGCGGCTACGCAGCTAGCGCGCTATCGTTGCAGCAATAGTTGCCCGGTTATCGGGCATTTATCGGCCGTACCCCGGGAGCGCCAGACCTCGGGCAGCCGTCCATCCAGTGCGCTGGAGAGTCTGTTGGATT
>DASWBF010000084.1:0-15929 GCA_036390735.1 Mycobacterium sp.
GCTCGCACCCGCCTACTGGAACGGCTGGGGACCCTGGCACCTGACACCATGCACCAAGTCGAGCGCGGCCTTGCACTGATTCTGGGCATCCACGATTGATGGATCCTGGCTGGCAGCACCGAAGACGCTGCCGGAGCTGTCACGGAAGCGAGAACCTACAACTGCAGAATCTTACGACCAACGGCAGGCGAGTTGCATTGTGAGACAACCCCTTTCCCTCCACGGCGCGTGCTACTCGCGCGGGGCGACTCGTGAACTTCCGGCCTGTCAGCATCCGGTGCTTGCGCGGAGTATGCGGCAGGCTTCGTGTAGGCGGGTTGGGGACAGTCGGCTGATGCGGCGTCGGAATGCGCTGCGCGGCCTCCGACGCCGAGTAGGCGACGATGCCGGAAAGAGGGAGCAGCCGGCCTGAGGAACCCGCTACTGGTCGGCGCTAACGACACGCCACGCGCTGACGTCAGCAAGGTGGCGCTGTGCGAGTTCGTAGTCGGCGTCGTCATGGAGGACTACTAGGCCCCTGGCGGCCGCGGTGCCGCAGATCAGCAGATCGACGACCGACAGGGCACGCACCGCACCCGCGCCGGCGAGCCGGCGCTGCGCCGAATCGATCCACCGCCACACGGACTTCGGCACTGGCACATCGGGGTAGACGTCACGAAACGTCTGATTCATCTGATCGAAGTCGTAAGCATTCCGCGCCGATCGACGGAACTCGGCTCGTTGTGGTTCGCACGATCCGACGGCCCCGCTGAGAAGCGAGGAGTTCCAGGCCTCGGTTAGTTCCGGTTGTCGTTGGAGCCGCCAGACCGCGGAGGAATCCACCAAGAAGTGGATCAAGTCCCGACAGCCTTCTCGTCGGCCCGCGCGGCGAGCCAGCCCTCGTAATCCCAGCCCTTCGCCTGCTCGCGCGACCGGGCCAGCGCCTCGATGCGCCGGAACCGCTCGACGTAATCGCGCATCGCGAGGTTCACGGCTTCCTTCTTGGTGTGCACTCCGGCGATCCGCATAACTTCGGACAGCGCTTCGTCGTCAAGGTCGATCTGGGTCACCGACACCACGGCCTCCCATGTTGGTGATGTATGGTGAGTGCATACATTAGCAACATAGGATGGTCTTTACTGGTCGCCCGGCCAGACCGATAGACGAATCCAGAACTTGAGAAGCGGTGACACCTCCCGCGTTCCAATCGTCCTCGTCTTCATCAGTTCTGCTGTTCTTCGGATCGGATTGCCTGGTAGTGATGTAGCCAGGGAATGAGGATGCCACCGGTTACGCTCCCTGTGCCTGCACGAGGTCTCAAGGGAATTCGATGTAGCGGCCCGCTCCGGTCGCGGTAGCGCGATCGAGCGCCAGCGAGCCGAGGGCCACGTCGTCCATGGCAATGCCCATGTTGAGGAACATCCGCCGACCCGTGACGGGCACGTTGTACTTTCCGGCGACGACCTCGGCCAGATGCGTGTCAGGCTTGGGGAGGCCGAAGAAGTAAAGGCTCTCAGCAACCGAGCCGTATTGGCCGAGATCGTCCACGCAGTAGACGACGGCGTCATGGAACGCGGCCGGCGCCATAGCGTCGTCATAGTCCACAGGAAGCAGCAGTGCGTTCGGATCGGTGTAGGCGCAGTCCAGCTTCGGCTCGAGCGGGACGGTGATGGTGGTGATCACCAGGTCGGCACCCGCCACCGCGTCGATGGGTGTCTCCGCGACCGTCGTTACTCGATCGCCGGCGTTGTCGAGCAGCTGCTGGGCGACGCCGTCGACATAGTCGTACGCCGTCACGTGGGTCAACCCGGCGTGCACCTGCAGCGCGACCTCCAGATGGCGCCTACCCTGCACACCGCCGCCCACGATGGCCAGGTGCTTCGGATCTCCCGGCACATGCCGCATGGTCACGCCGGAGACGCCGGGGGTGCGCATCTCGGTGATCCAGCCGCCATCGAGTAGTGCGATCGGTCGCCCGGTCTCCGCGTCGTTCATGATCACCGCGCCGTAGATGTAGGGGAGGCCCTTGGCGTGGTTCTGCTCGTAGCCGGCGACCCACTTGATGCCGATCCGGTCTGAGCCGCCCAGGTAGGCCGGCATCGCGTGGATGAACGCGTCGTCGCGGGACGTGACCTTGGGCTTGGGCGGGTTCTGCACGAGGCCACGAGCCTTCTGGACGAAGGCGTCATCGAGCACGTCGATGATCTCTGCCCAAGTCAGGCCCAGGCTCTCGAGGTCGGCACGGTTGAGGACCAGCATCTGGTTGACGCCCATGGAAAGACCGTAGCGCCGCTGCCCGCCGCCTTTGACGGATCGAGTGTCAGAGCCGGTCAACTCCGGTCACCGTCTCTACGCTGGTCGGCGCGGCATCTGAAGGAGCTGGCCGATGAGGACCTGATGGCCGCGTCTAGAGGATGTCCTTGATGTCGTTCTTCAAGGCCTCCGCCTGGGTGCCGAAGACCGCTTGGACACTGTTGCCGACCTCGACGACACCGGCGGCGCCGAGACTGCGCAGACGGGCCTGATCGACCTTGCTCTTGTCGGCGACTTCCACGCGCAGGCGAGTGATGCAGGCGTCGACGTTCACGAGGTTGTCCCGGCCGCCGAACGCCGCTATGACTTGCTCGGCCTCGGTGTCGGCCGCAACCGGGGCGGGTGCGGTCATCGTCGTCGCGGCGCCGGATCCGCGCGCTTCGACAGACGTGACGGCGTCGTCACCGTCGCCCAGGTTGGCGCGCTCCTCCGCCTCGAATTCGGTTTCCGGCTCGCGTCCCGCGGTTCTCAAGTTCCACTTCGTGATCGCAAACCGGAACAAGAAGTAGTAGACGGCGAAGAACACCACGCCCATGCCGATGAGCAGCGGGATGTTCTTCGCGGCGGGTGCCGTGCAATAGAGCAGCAGGTCAATCAGCCCGGCAGAGAACGAGAATCCCAGGTGGATGTCGAGCAGGTACGCGATGGCCAGGGATAGCCCGGTGAGCACTGCGTGGATCAAGTACAACGGGAAAGCCACGAACATGAACGCGAACTCGAGCGGCTCGGTAACCCCGGTCAAGAACGCGGTCAGGGCCGCCGCCGACAGAATGCCGACAGCGAGCTTTCTTTGGCGTTTGTTCGCCACGTGGATCATGGCCAAGGCGGCAGCCGGCAGCCCGAACATCAGAATCGGATAGAACCCCGATGTCAGGATTCCGGCGGAAGGGTCGCCGGCGGCGAACCGACTGAGTTCGCCGGTGGCGACGGTCCCGTCGGGGCTCTGGTAGTCCCCGTAGATGAACCAGACGTACGAGTTCGGGATGTGGTGGAGGCCGAGCGGAATGAGCATCCGGTTGGCGAACCCGTAGACGAACGCGCCCAAGGCTCCCGAGCCGCCGATGAATTTGCCGAGGCCGGTCAGCCCCGCGTCGAAGACCGGATAGAAGTAGCTCATGGCGAATGCGATGACCAGGCAGGCCAGTGACACCACGATCGGAACGAACCGCCGCCCCCCGAAAAAGCCGATGTAGGACGGCAATTGGATCGTGTGATAGCGGTCAAACAGCCACGCGGTGACCAGACCGACCACGATTCCCGCGAACACGCTGTAGTTGATCTGGGCTTGGTCGCCGGCCTTGTCTACCTCCCCGGCGAGAACGATCGGCGACATGGTCTTGAACACCGCTTGCACCACCAGGTAGCCCACCGCGGCGGCGAGCGCGGTGGACCCGTCCGCCTTTCTGGCGAATCCAATGGCGACACCGACCGCGAACAGCAGAGGGAGGTTGGTGAAGAGGGCGCCACCGGCAGCGCTCATTGCCTGGAAGAACGGTCCGATTACCGGCGCGTGGATCTTGCCCAGAAGGTCGTCCTGACCAAGCCGGAGCAGAATGCCCGCCGCGGGCAGCACGGCAATCGGCAACATCAGGCTCTTGCCCAGTCGCTGCAATTGCGCGAAGCCGGGAATGCGCAGACCCGACTTCGCCGATGCCACTTGAGGTTTCGTCGTATCGCCCATATCCCGGACCCTCCTGCGGTGCGGATGTCACCCCTGCCGAAGCTGAGCGGAAGCTTAGACCAGTTTTCGGCACCAACGTCGACGGCAACTACTTATCCTTGGGTGTGAGCAACACGCCAGTCCTTGCCCCGATCGAGGGTCGCGCCGTTCCGCTTGATGACGTCCCCGACCCCGTCTTCTCCCAGGGCATGGTGGGCTACGGCGCCGCTATCGACCCTCCGCGCGGGGTGATCGATGCGGTGGCTCCGGTCTGCGGCAAGATTTTGAAGCTGCTCCCGCACGCTTACATCGTTATGACCCCGGAAAATGTGGGGATACTTGTCCACCTGGGTCTCGACACCGTCCAGCTGAATGGAGAGGGCTTCACCACCCACGTCAGCCAGGGCGACACCGTCACCGCGGGCCAGGTCGTCGTCACCTACGACGTCCCGTCGGTCGAGGCGAAAGGGCTCAATCCCGTTGTGCCCGTGGTGGTTATGGACGAACGCGAACCCGGCAACGTCATTCCGTCCGAAATTGTCACCGCGCGCGCGAAAATTGCTTGCGGCGCAACTCTTTTCACGGCGAACAAGTAGATGGAAGTCATCATCCTGCAGGACGCCAAGGAGATCGGCGGCATCGCCGCCGACTCGATCGGTGCCCTGCTTCGCCGCAAGCCGACCGCCGTCCTGGGTCTCGCCACCGGCTCGTCCCCGCTGGCGATTTACGACGAACTGGTTTCTCGCTGCGACGCCGGGCTGATTTCATTTCGGCTGGCCCGTGGTTTCACACTGGACGAATACGTCGGTCTGCCAGCCGATCATCCTCAGCGGTATCGGAACGTCATCGTCAACGTGCTCGTCTCCCGCGTCGATTTCGCTCCGGGAGCGGTTCAGGGCCCCGACGGCCTGGCCGCGGATATCCCGACGGCGTGTGCAGAGTACGAGAACGCGATCCAGCACGCGGGCGGAGTCGATCTGCAGATTCTCGGGATCGGCACCGATGGGCACATCGGTTTCAACGAGCCCGGGTCTTCACTCGGCTCCCGAACGCGCATCAAGACGCTCACCCGACAGACCCGCCTCGACAACGCGCGCTTCTTCGACGGCGTTGTCGACTCGGTGCCCACGCATTGTCTGACCCAGGGTTTGGCAACGATCATGGCTGCCAGGCATCTGATCCTGGTGGCGATTGGTCGCCGCAAATCGGAAGCGGTGCACCATTTGGTCGAAGGGCCGGTCAGCGCCCTGTGGCCGGCGACCATCCTGCAGCATCACCCGCATGTGACGGCGTTGTTGGATGATGCTGCGGCAGAACGGCTCCAACTCGCTAATTACTACCGCGAAACGTACCGCTCGAAGCCGGACCGGCAGGGCATCTGAGGCGCCACCATGTTGATGACCGCTGACACCCTGCTCACCGGGTCAGAACTGTTGCGGCCAGCCTGGATTGAGATTGAGCGGGGGACGGTGCATGCGATCGGATCAGGGGCACCGCCTCGTCTTGCAGATCGCAACCTCGGGGCGGTGACTGTGGTGCCGGGTTTCGTCGACACCCACGTGCACGGCGGGGGCGGCGCGAACTTCTCCACCGCATCCCCGGCCGACACCGCCACCGCAGCAGGACTGCACGTTCGGCACGGCACCACCATGCTGGTTGCTTCGCTGGTCACCGCCAGCCCCGTCGATTTGATACGGCAGGTCGGGGAGTTGGCCGAGGATGTCCGGCGCGGTGTGATCGCAGGGATTCATCTGGAAGGCCCGTGGCTGGCCGCCGAGCGGTGTGGTGCGCACGAGCCGTCGCTGATGCGCGACCCGGATCCCGAAGAACTCGACCGTGTTCTCGCGGTGGGCGGTGCGGCGATTCGGATGGTCACTCTGGCGCCGGAGCGGGTCGGCGCGCTGGCGGCCGTCAGGCGAATCGTCGACGCGGGCGTTGTCGCCGCGGTGGGCCACACCGACGCGACCTATGAACAGACGCGGGCGGCGATCGCGGCGGGCGCGACGGTGGGGACGCACCTGTTCAACGCGATGCGCCCGATCAATCACCGCGAGCCCGGTCCGGTGATCGCGCTGCTCGAAGACTCCCGTGTGACAGTCGAACTGATCACCGACGGTGTGCACGTCGACCCCGCGCTGTATCGACACGTGTGCCGGAGCGTGGAACCTGATCGGGTGTCGTTGGTGACCGATGCGATGGCCGCGGCCGGGATGGCCGAGGGCAGGTATCGGCTTGGGCCGGTAGCGGTGGATGTCGTGGACGGGGTGGCGCGCGTGGCGGGCACGCAAACCATCGCAGGCAGCACCGCGACCATGGACCGCCAATTCAGATACGCCGTCACCGACAGCGGACTTCCTGGTGACGAGGCGCTGATGGCTGCCGTGCGCCAAGCGTCGATCAATCCCGCCCGCGCATTGGGTCTGCCCTACGCGGGTCTCGCCCCCGGGGCGAGCGCCGACTTGGTGGTGTTGGACGCAGACCTCGCCGTGACGGGCGTGTTGCGCCAGGGGCTTTGGGTCATAGAACCCGAAACGGTGTCGTCGACCCGATGACGGGGCGATCATTGCTTGAGGGGCAAGCGGATTGCTTCGGACCAAACCCGGCCAAGCGGCGAAGGAGAATCGATGATCGAAAAACTGTCAGACATGCCGGAGGGAGTGACCGGCATCAGCGTGTCGGGCCGCCTGCGCGGTGACGACCTGCGCGAGTTCAAGCCGGCCATGGAGGAACTCCTGAAGACCGGCGAGATCAGAATCGTCGAGGTCATTGCGCCAGACTACGAAGGCTTCGGGCCCGGCGGGATGATCGAGGACCTGAAGCTGGGCCTCGGTGCCCTGATCCAGCATCATTCGGCGTTCAAGCGAATTGCGGTCGTGTCCGACAAAGATTGGGTCGCCCACGCGCTGCATGCCTTCGCCTGGATGGTCCCCGGCGAGCTCGCGCTGTTCGGCCTCGACGAGCTCGATCGGGCCAAGCAGTGGGCCGCCGGCTGATTCTGAGAGGCCCGGTGGAAGCGGCATGTCACGACTGTGGGGGTACCGACGCATCCTGCGCCGGACGACGCAGGAACTCGACGAGCACCGGCGCTCGAGTCGTCGTCGACGGCGGCCTCAGCTTTCCGGTCTGGGCTCTCAGTCGCGGGGATCGTCGAAGCTAGAAACGCTTCCCCGACTGAGGTGGAGACGCGCACCACGCCGATGACAACCGTCCATCGGATAAATCCCTCTGCATCTTAGGTTCTCACACAAGAAGGTCGACTTGCCGAAGCAACTCCATCACGTCGTTATGTGTAGTCATTCGGCGGACGCACTCGTGCGGTTCCTCACCGACGTCGTCGGCATGGAAGTCCAGCACCAGTTCAGGGTCCCCGGCGAGGTGCTGGAGAAAACCTTGGGATGGCCGCCTTCTGATGGAGCGGACCTGACGATGCTTGGCAGCGGCGTGGCGGGCCTGATCGAGGTGCTCGACGTTCCCGAGCACCTTCGGGCCACGGCACCCGAGGGACTCACCGCACTGTCGTTCCTGACCGACGACGTCCGCAATGTCCAGGACAAGGCCCGTGACTACGCGAGCGACGTCACGGTCCTCGACGCCGGGGTGCCAGGCGTCGACTTGTTCTTCTGCACCGTAGGTGGCGTACCCATGGAGTTCATGGGTAGCTATGAGGCTGAGCGCTAATCGGCGAGCGCAGATTCGAATTCCACGACGGTCGCCACGCGCGACTTCGAGCGATCGAACAGGCGTTTCTCATCCTCGAGCACCTCAGGAGGCGGCTCATTATTGGCTGTGTGCGTAGCTATCGCCTCGGCCGTGGCCCGATCCGCCAGCCACAGTTCGGTGATCACGTCGAACGGCAACTCCTCGCCGCCGACCGGATCGACGTAGCGCCGAACGTAGCGCAGCAACCCTTGCGAGTATTTCTCGCCAATCTTCGAATGGACGTTTTCGTAATAGTCCCGGAAGGCCTCTACTGACATGCCGGGCCGGCGCTTGAGAAACAACAACACCTTGTAGACCGGCTGCTTCCGCGGCTCGTTCATCTCGAATTACCTTGCGCTGCCGCGCAAAACGCGCGAAGCTCACGCGCGACGTCAGGTCCGCTAGGGGTGTAGATCAGTTCTTGCACGCCGCGATCCTCCAACTGTGCCAGGCTGGCTCGGATCTTGTCGGGCTCTCCGATCATGGTCGGGAACCCGCCGGTGTAGCCGACCAGCGGATAGTCCCGCTCCGTCAGGTGCGTGACGTGCCCCTCATACACGAGCAGATGACGTCCGCCTTCCGCAGATAGTCTCTCGAGCGCCTCGCGCCACTCTCGCCCGCCGGGCATCGCGTCGACTGCTGCGGCTCCGGCGACGGCATAGGCGTCGTGGAACGCCACCACTTGCCAGGGGCCTACCGCTTCGCGTACTCGTGGACTGTCGCGGTCTTCACCTGGTTCGAGGACCGTGCCCGCGCGCATGGTCGCAACCGGAAGCGATTGGCGCACAGGCAAACCGATGATACCGTCGGCAATGCGTGCGGCCAATTCCGTTGCGCGTGGACCGAATGCGCTCAGCCAGACCTCCACGTCGACGGGCCGAGACGCCGTCAGGCCGTCCGCGTGCAGCATCCGCACAGGCGCGCCCTGAATCGTCACTGTCTCACCCGCCAGCAGCCCGCGCACAGCCGACACATATTCACCCAAAACCCGCAGAGTCAGCGGCCGCTGGCCCATGGTCCGGCGTGCGGTGCCGCCGGTTCCGAAGCAGGCCCGAAACCGGCCGCCGGAGAGTCGAGCGATCGCCGCAATCGACGACGCCATGGCCATTTCCGACCGCTCGGTCGGAATCAGGACCGCGGTGCCAAGACCGATCCGGGACGTGCGTTCCGCGGCCAGAGCGAGGTGGACGAACGGGTCCTCCCACAGGGGAGCGGAGTCGAAAATCCAGACCCGTGAATAGCCCACATCTTCGGCCAGAACCGAAAGATCGCTGAACGCAGGACCAGGGGGTAGCCCGCATGACAGCTCGATCGTCATCGAATCAACCTCGCAACTTGTTCCGGTCGAAGAAGGAACTCGACGAGAACCTCTGCCATCTCCGAAATCGCCTCGCGGGCAATGACTTCGTAGCCGTGGGCCCGCACGTCCACAGCAGCTCTTGCAGCAACTGAAGCTGCAACCCGCGATCGTCGTCGGTCACGAAGCCCCGGTGGCGACCGGCGGAACTCGCCCGGCCTCTGCGGTATCCAGCACCAGCGCGGCCACTCGCGATCGGTGTTGTTCGGCGGTGCCCAGCAGCGCGGCGTCGGTGGTCGCGCGTTTGAGATACAAGTGCGCCTGGTGTTCCCAGGTGAACCCGATGCCGCCGTGCACCTGGATGGTGTCCGCCGCGATCCGGGAGAACGCGGCCGAGCAGGTCGCTTGCGCGATGCTCGCCGCCAGCGCGGGGTCGTCGGTGCCGTCCGTCAACGCCCATACCGCGTGATAGGCGGTGGAGCGGGCGTGCTCGAGTTCGACGAGCAGATCGGCCAACCGGTGCTTGACCGCCTGGAACGACCCGATCGGCCGGCCGAACTGCAGCCGCGACTTCGCGTAGTCAACCGACAGGTCCAGCAGATGCTGTGACGCGCCGACCTGCTCGACGGCCAGCAGCGCCGAGCCCACCTGCAACGCGTGGCCGATCACGCGCTCGGCCTCGTCGGCCCCGGCGACCAGCCGGGCGGGGGCGTCGGAGAACCGGATCGTGGCCTGCGGTCGGGTGAGGTCGAGGGTGACCAACGGGATCCGCTCCACACCGGGCCCGGCGGCGGCGACGGCATAAAGGCCCAGCCCGTCTGGACCGTCGGCGGCCACCAGCAGATCGTCGGCGGCGCCGCCGTCGACCACCCGCTCGACGGCGCCGGTCAGTGCGTCGCCGTCCGCGGTGACCGTGACCGCTGCCGGGTCGAACGCCCCGGCCCAGTCGGCGACGGCGAACGCGGCAGTTCGCCGGCCCTCCGTCAGCTCTGTCAGCAACTCCTCGCGAACCGGCCCCGCCGAGGCCGCGACGAGTGCGGGGACGGCCAGGAACACGGTGCCGAAAACCGGGCCGCACGCCAGCGACGCGGCCAACTGCTCCACCGCTAGTGCCTGATCCACCAGGGTGCCGCCCGCCCCGCCGCCGCTCTCGGGCACCGACAGCCCGAGCACTCCCAGCTCCGAACCGAGCCGAGCCCACACCTTCGGGTCGAACGGGGGATCGGACTCCATCAGACGGCGCACCGTCTGCTCGTCGAAGTTTTCGGCGCAAAACCGCCGCACCGCGTCGCGCAGCTGCGCCTGCTCCTCGGTGAACGTGAACTCAGCCACGGGGGATCTCCTTCCACGGCATGCCGGCGTCGGCGCGCAGGTCGCCGGGCAGGCCCAGCACCCGCTCGCCCAGAATGTTGCGCATCACCTCCGAGGTGCCGCCCTCGATGGTGTTGGCGCGGCTGCGCAGAAACCGCTGCTGCACCGGGCCTCGCCAGTCCTCGACGTCCTGGTCGCTGTCCCGCATGGCGTAGCTGTGGTAGAGAATCCCTTCCCGCCCAAGGAAATCCATGCAGAACTGATAGATGTACTGATTCAGCTCGGCACCGACCAGCTTGCCGATGGAACCCTCCGGCCCTGGGCCGCCCACGGTCGCCGCGGCCCGTGACCGCTCCGACGTGAGGCGTTGCGCCTCGGCGCGCAGCCACAACTGGGTGAGCCGGTCACGCAGCACCGGCGTCTGGAGGTCCGGGCGGGAGGCCCACAGCGAGACGGCATCGGCGATGGTCCCGGCCCCGCGCCGGCTGCCGCTGGCGCCGAGTGCGCTGCGCTCGTTCATCAGCGTGGTCATCGCCACCCGCCAGCCGTCGCCGACCTCGCCGAGCCGGTACGCGTCGGGGATGCGCGCATCGGTCATGTACACCTCGTTGAACTCGGCGTGACCGGTCAGCTGGCGCAGCGGCCGGGTCTCGACACCCGGCGCGTGCATGTCCAGGACGAAGTAGGTCAGCCCTTTGTGTTTGGGCATGTCGGGATTGGTGCGCGCGAGCAGCAGTCCCCAGCGCGCGCGGTGCGCGAGGCTGGTCCAGACCTTCTGCCCGTTGACCACCCATTCGTCGCCGTCGGGCACGGCCGAGGTCGCGAGCCCGGCCAGGTCGGAGCCGGCACCCGGCTCGGAGAACAGCTGGCACCAGATGTCCTCGGTGGTCGCCAGCGGCCGGAGCAAGCGTTGCTTCACCTCGTCGCTCCGCGCGTGCTCTCGCACTGTGGGTGCCGCCATCCCGTAGCCCATCGGGTTCAACGCCAGCGGCACCGGGCCGCCCGCACCCTGCAGAATCCGGTCGGCGACGGCCTGCAGACCGCGCGACACCCCGAGGCCGCCGAGTCCCTCGGGAAAGTGCACCCAGGACAGGCCCGCGTCGAAGCAGGCGCCGAGAAATTCAGGGATGGGAACCGATTTCGGGTCATGGTCTCGCACGACGTGTCGCGCGAGGTCGGCCACCCGGTCGGCGTCAGCAACAGTGCTCATCCAGTCACGATAGAAAACCGCCAGTGTCGAGACGAAGAGTGTCACCGGATTGCGGCCCATACACTCGTCACGTGGCCCGTGAGGATCGCGACCGGCTCTCCGTTGACGATGCGCGCATCCTGGGGCTCGAGTCCGCGACGATCACCGGACATACCCTGAAGCTCATCGTGCTCGAGCCGGGGACCGGTCCGCTCGACCTCGTCGCCCTTCAGGCTGAAGTGGCGAAGCGACTGCCCACCCAACCGCGCGCGACGCAGCGCGTCGACGTATCCGGAAATGAACCGCGATGGGTCGACGCAACCGATTTCGACATCCGCGAACACGTCCGGCGGCAGGCGAAGTCCGAATGCGCCTCGCGGGATGACCTCTGGCGGGCCGTGAGCGCGTTGATGTCCGAGCACCTCGACCGCGAGCGGCCACTGTGGACTTTCGACCTGATCGGCCCACTTCCCGACGGCCGCGAAGCGATCGCCGTCCGCATCCACCACGCCATGGCCGACGGGATCGCCGCGGTCCGGTTCTTGGAGGCCGTTCTGTGGGACCCACACCTCGATGAGCCGGCCGGGGAGCGGGCGCAACCGGGCCTGCGCTCGGCTCCGGCGCCCTCGTGGCTCGCCGAGGCGTGGCGGATGCCCGGTGCGGTCCGTCGTGAGCTCGGCCACCCCGGCTCGCGCTCGCCGTTCGACCGCCCGATCGGCGGCTCGCGGGCCTTGGCCTTCACGGTCGCTTCGCTGGCAGAGCTGAAGGCGATCGGTGCGTCGCGCCCCGCGCACACCACGGTTAACGACGTCCTCCTCACGATCGTCGCCGGCGGGCTGCGCGCGTGGCTCGCGGCCGGCGAAGCGGCCACACCGCACCTTCACGCCCAGGTTCCGGTCAGCCTCCACCACCGCGATGAGGGAGCGGACGATCTCGGAAACCGCGACTCCTTCATCAACGTCGATCTGCCGCTCGCCGAGGCGGATCCACTCGTGCGACTCGACCTGATCAGCGCCGAGACCAGCAAGCGCAAGCGCCTGGGCGACGCCGAGGAGCTGTACGACCTCTTCCACGCGCTCGGGCGGATGAAGTACGTCGGTAGTGCCGTGCAGCGACTCGCCAAGAGCGCGCGCGAATTCAGCGTCGCGATCTCGAACGTCCCGGGTCCATCCGCACCGGTCAGCGTCGTGCGGCGCCGAGTGCAACACCTCTTCTCCTCGTCAGAGCCGGCCACCCACCACGCGCTGCGGATCTCGGCGATCTCATGCGCCGGGGACATCGGGATCGGCCTGTGCACCGACCCGCAGGCGCTGCCGGATATCGCGCGGCTCGCGGAAGCGATCGAGCGCTCCTATGCCGAGTTGCGCAGTGCGGCAATCGGATAACCGCAAACGGGTGGTGGTCGCCGGGCTCGGCGATACCGGGGTCCTGACCGCGATCCACCTTTCCCGTCACGCCGACGTCGTGGGCATCTCGGTCAAGCCGGCGTTGGTGAGCGGCCAAGAACTGGGTGTGCGCCTGTCCCGCCCGGACGACTGGGCCCGTGACTACTGGATCGCATTCGACAGGTTCCGCCGGCTGGATCGCGTGCGAACGGTCCATGCCGCGCTGGCCGGGGTCGACTTTGCCGCTCGAAAAGTGTTCGGCCAGAGGGCCGATGGCTTCGCCCTGGCTGAAGGGTACGACGCGCTGGTCATCGCGACAGGCGTCGCGAACGGCTTCTGGCGCCGACCGACCTTACAGTCGCAGGGAGAGATCGGCGCGGAACTTCGTGCTGCACATGATCGATTGGCCGCCGCGAAATCGGTGATCGTGGTGGGCGGCGGTGCCGCAGCCGTCAGCAGCGCCGCCAATCTCGCGATGACATGGCCGGCCACGCGTGTCGGGCTGTACTTCCCCGGGGAACGCGCTCTGGTCCGCCACCACCCGCGGACATGGGAACGGATCCGGCGACGACTGACCGAGATCGGTGTGGTGCTGCACCCAGGACACCGTGCGGTGGTGCTGCAGGGTTTCGCGTGTGACCAGATCACCAGCGAGCCCGTGCAGTGGAGCACCGGACAACCGTCCACATCCGCCGATGCCGTGCTTTGGGCGACGGGACGAGTGCGACCCAACACGGACTGGTTGCCGGCGGAACTGCTCGACGATGACAATTTCGTCCGGGTGACACCGGAATTGCGGGTTCCGCATCACGCCGGTGTCTTCGCGGTCGGCGACGTGGCGGCGACCGACCCACTTCGGTCCTCCGCCCGCAACAGAGCGGATCGCTCTGTCGCCCACAATGTTTTGGCTGAGTTCGGCGGTCGGCCGATGCGCACTTTCCGTGCGCCGCAACGGCGATGGGGTTCCGTGCTTGGCATCCAGCCCGACGGACTCGAGGTCTTCAGCCCCACCGGTCATGCGTTCCGCTTCCCGGCGTGGTCGACCGACCGCGTGCTGATGCCGTGGATCGTCCGCCGCGGCATCTATCGCGGAGTGCGGGAGAACCGCATCACCGCATCGTGAAGCCGGCGTCCAACGGCCACGCCGTGCCGGTGATGAACCGTGCGTCGTCGGAAACCAGCCACGCCACCGCGCCGGCCACCTCTTCCGGCTGCAGCAGCGGGATCGGCAACGCGTTCTGCATGTCGGCGAGCCACGGATCGTTTGCCGCCGCCATGGTCATCGTCGTCTCGTTGAGGATCATGTCGGTGGCCACCCCGCTCGGATGAATGGTGTTGACCCGAATAGACTGCGGGGCGAGGTACTTCGCCCAGCCCTGCATCAGCGCCACCAAACCCCGCTTCGAGGCGGCGTAGGCCTGCAGCCCCGGCCGGTCGGTGCTGGAAGCGTCCAGCCCCGCGGTCGAACTCGCCAGCACGATGGATCCGCCCCGGTTACCGCCGACCAGAGCGGGAATCGCGGCTTCGACCGTGTTCCAAGCACCGATCAAGTTGACGTCGACGATGTCTCGGAACGTGGCATCCGGTTCGTCGCTGTCGGTCAGCCGGATGATCCCGGCGTTGGCGATGACGATGTCGAGGCGGCCGAAATGTTCGACGGCTTCACGCACCACCGCATCGACCGCGTCGCGGTCGCGCACGTCGGCATGCCGCGACAGAATCGTGCGCCCCTGAGCTTGGACGAGTTGCTCTGTGCGGGTGAGGTCTTCGGGTGTCGAGCCGGGGTAGTCGGTGGTGGCGAAGTCCTGGCAGATATCCACGGCGATGATGTCGGCGCCTTCGGTTGCGAACTTGACCGCATAGGCGCGACCCAGTCCGCGCGCAGCGCCGGTGATGAAGGCGACTTTGCCGTCCAGGGTGCCCATCGTCACGCACCGCGGAAGTTGACGTCACGCGTGACGGCTTCCCACTCGTCGATCGAGGCGGTCATCGCGGCGATCTTGTCCCGCATCGCTTTCAGCACGTCGCGGCCGAGCAGCAGCCGCAGTGGCGGCTCGTCCAGCGTGGTCACCATCAGCACCGCCTCGGCCACTTTGCGTGGGTCGCCGGGAAGGTGATTGGCGAACTCCTTGATCATCGTCTTGCGTTCGCCCACGTTCTCCTCGTAATCGGTGATCGGCGTCGACGTCTCCTTCATCGAACGCGCCGCCCAGTCCGTGCGGAAGGCGCCGGGCTCGATGGCGGTCACCTTGATGCCGAGCGGCTTGACCTCCGCCGACAGCGCCTCGGTCAACGCCTCGAGCGCGAACTTCGTCGACGAGTAGTACGCGTTCGGCGGGTTGGCCACCAGACCCGTCATCGAGGAGATGTTCACGATGTGACCCGACCGACCGGCGCGCATGGCCGGCAGCACCGCTTTGATCATGTCGACCACACCGAAGTAGTTGATGTCGAACAGCTTTCGGACTTCAGCGTCCTCACCCTCCTCCACCGCGGAGAGGTATCCGTGGCCGGCGTTGTTCACCAAGACATCGATGCCGCCGAACGCCTCGTCGGCCGCCTCAACGGCGGCGGCGATCTGGCTCTTGTCCGTCACGTCGAGGGCGACGCTCACCGCGTGGCCGCCGAACTCGTCGACGATGTCCTGAACCGTCTCGGGCCGCCGCGCGGTCACCACGACGTCGTGGCCGGCTTGCAGTGCGGCAACGGCGATTTCACGTCCGATGCCGGTGGAGCATCCGGTGATCAACCAGCGGGCCATGTCAGAGGGTCCCTTCCGGCAGCCGCCGCAGATATCCAGCCCGCCGGTGTGCAAGCTCGGTCGCTCGCTCTTCCGAACTCACCCAGCGCAAGTGCGGCACTTCGCTGTCCAGGGCGTCGAGCTTGACCACCCGCCCGCGCGCACCGAGATCCTCTGTCGGACTGCCTTCACCGAACTCCGCCATCCGCAGCGTCAGAATGCCCTCGCTCAGACCGTCGGAGTCGATCCAGTTCTGCACGCCGGGGTCGACGGCGGAGATGACGTAGGTGTACGTGCCGTCCTCGTTGGCCACCGACTGAGCCTTGTTGAGACTGCCCGTGCGGTCGACGATGTCG
>DASWBF010000085.1:0-7934 GCA_036390735.1 Mycobacterium sp.
TCAGGATCTCCGGCTTGGAGAACGTCGTGTCGAGCGTCAGCGCCATCCGAATCTCACGCAGCTTGCGCGCCGGGCTGGTTTCCACCGCGGCCCGCCGTTCGGCGTCGCTCTGCGCGGTCACCAGCAACTGGTAGTTCTTCACGTACTGCTGCTCGATCGTCGACCCGCCACGGGTATCGGTGTCGCCGGAGGCGTAGCCGGCCAGGCCGGTCAGCGTGCCCTGCCAGTCCACGCCGTTGTGCTCAGCGAACCGCTTGTCCTCGATCGAGACGATTGCCAGCTTCATCGTGTCGGCGATCTGGTCGGTGGGTACTTCGAACCGGCGCTGGGTGTACAGCCAGGCGATCGGGTTGCCCGCCGCGTCGACCATCGTGGACACCTGAGGGACGTCGCCCTCCACCAATTGCGCGGACCCGTTGGCGACGACATCGGATGCGCGGTTGGACAGCAACCCGACTCCGCCGGCGAACGGGAACATCAGCGCCGCGGCCAACACGCCGGCGAGAAGGCAGCACCACGCCAACTTGACGACCGTCGACCCGGTCGGGGGGCGCTGCGCCATGCGTTATAGGTTACTGATGTTGTCGCGGCGTCGTCCGCGACGGCCAGTGAGGGCCAAACTCTTGGCTTTCGCGTGTTTGCGCAGCATAATTGGCATGCGCGTCAGGTTTTTGCTAGCGCGAGGGGCTTGCGCAGAGGTCGAGAGGATACGCGGAAGGGGCTTGACGGCACGGTCGTCCCAAAAAAAGCGGTATCAAACTGTTGCGCAAACGATACCTGACCACCTAATTTGTACTTCTAGTGCGATATAGATAACAAGAACCTGCACAGTGTGGCGTAGATCGCATTACGAGATCGACGCCGGGGCGCCGCCATTACGACGGCTGGAACGAAGGGGACGCTGGTGTCAGGTACTCGGCCCGCAGCGCGGAGGACAACGGGGGGAAGTTCAGTGGAGAGTTCAGTGCAGGCGGCGGCGACAGAGGCCCGCATCGCATGGGTATCGAAGGCGCGGTGTCGCTCCACCGACCCCGACGAGCTATTCGTTCGCGGGGCCGCGCAGAGGAAGGCGGCCGTGATTTGCCGGCACTGTCCGGTCCTCGCCGAGTGCGGCGCCGACGCGTTGGACAACCGGGTCGAGTTCGGGGTCTGGGGCGGGATGACCGAACGCCAGCGGCGCGCGCTGCTCAAGCAGCACCCTGAGGTTGTTTCCTGGGCCGAGTTCTTCGCCGCTCAGCGCAAACACCGCAACGCGGTCTAAGACCTGCCAGCGGCCTGCTCGTCAGGGCCGCGCTACAGACCCCCCTACGCCACCTTGGCGGCAGTGAGCTGATCCGCGATCGCGCGCAGCGCGTCGAGGTCTGACACGTCGAACGGCAGCGACGGCACGCCGACGATCGGTACGTGCGGGTTGGCGCCGGTGAACCTTGACAGCAGCCGCACCTCACGCTTGGCGGTCTGGGCCCGGTCGGCGTGGATGCGCAGCACCGCTGCCGCCAGCGAGTCGGGATCGTCGGCCTCCAGCTCTTCTGCGGCGTCCACCGCGCGTTCGAGGTGCAGCCCGGACAGCGTCGGATGCGTGCGGTTGAGGATCAGGCCGGCCATCGGCATGGCCTCCTGGGAGAGCCGGTCGACGAAGAACGACGCTTCCCGCAGCGCGTCGGGCTCGGCCGCCGACACCACGACGAACTGGGTGCCACGGCGCTTCAGCAGCGCGTAGGTGCGATCGGCCTTCTGTCGGAACCCGCCGAACGTGGAGTCCAACGACTGCACGAAAGCGGCTGCGTCCGAAAGCATCTGCGAACCCAGGATTGTCGACATCGCCCGCATGGCCAGCCCGACCGCACCCGTCACCAGCCGTCCGATGCCCCTGCCAGGCGCCAGCAGGAGGCGCCACAGCCGGCTATCCATGAAGCTGCCCAGCCGTTTTGGTGCGTCGAGGAAGTCCAGGGCATTGCGCGACGGGGGAGTGTCAACCACGACGAGATCCCATTTATCTTGGGAAACAAGTTGTCCCAGCTTCTCCATCGCCATGTATTCCTGTGTTCCGGCTAGCGACGTGGCAACGGTCTGATAGAACTGGTTATCCAAAATCGATTGCGCGCGTTCAGGTCCGGAGTACTCGGCCACCATCTCGTCGAACGTTCGGCGCATGTCGAGCATCATCGCGTGCAGTTCGCCTTTGACCTCCGGCGCCAGCGGCACCCGCTGTGGCGAGTTGCCGAGGTTCGCGATGCCGAGAGCCTGCGCCAGCCGCCGGGCCGGGTCGATCGTCAAAACCACGACCGTGCGGCCGTATTCGGCCGCGCGCAGCGCCATCGCCGCGGCGGCGGTGGTCTTGCCAACGCCACCCGCACCACAGCAGACCACGACGCGGTTGGAGGTGTCCGCGAGGATCGACGCCATGTCCAGCGTCGGCGGTATCGTGCTCATCGAACCCCCTGTCGCCCAAGATCTTCCGCCAACTGATAAAGGCTGCCGAGGTCGACACCGTCGGCGAGATTCGGAAGTTCGAGGCGCGATACGTTGATCTCGTCGAGCTGTTCGGCGGCCTCGGCGCGCGCCTTCAGCCGGGTGGCGTGCTGGATAGTCTCGGTGAGCAGGCCGGCGAAGTCGTCGTCGTCGAGCTTCACTCCGACCTTCGTCAGGTCCGCCCGCACCGTGTCGGCGTCGATGTCGCCCTCCGCGGCCTTGGCGAGGTCGTCTGGCTGCAGGTAGACCGGTAGCGTCCGGTTGACGATCACGCTGCCGATCGGTAGCTGCATCTTCTGCAGCTCGTCGATCGCCTCGACGGTCTCCTGCATCGGCAACGCCTCCAGCAATGTGACCAGGTGGATCGCCGTCTGGTCGGAGTGCAGCAGTTGCACCACGCCGTCGGCCTGCGAATGCACCGGGCCGCCCTTGGCCAGGTCGGACACCGCCTTGGTGACGTCGAGGAATCGGGCGATCCGGCCGGTCGGCGGAGAGTCCACCACGACCGCGTCGTAGGCCGGCAGCCGCGACTTGTCCGTGCGCACCACGACCTCCTTGATCTTGCCGGTAATCAGCACGTCCCGAAGTCCCGGCGCGATCGTCGTCGCGAACTCGACGGCGCCGATGCGGCGCATCGCGCGCCCGGCCAACCCCAGGTTGTAGAACATGTCGAGGTATTCCAAGAACGCCGCCTCGATGTCGATGGCCAGCGCGTTGACCAGCCCGCCGCGATCGGCGGTGGCGATCTTCACTTCCTGGTAGGGCAGCGGCGGCACGTCGAACAGCTGCGCGATGCCTTGGCGGCCTTCGACTTCGACCAGCAGCACTCTGCGCCCGCCGGCGGCCATGGCCAGCGCGAGTGAAGCCGCGATCGTCGACTTTCCGGTGCCGCCTTTGCCGGTGACGAAATGTAGGCGTGCGTCGCGCAGCCGCGCGGGCCAGCCGACTTCGGGTCCCGCCTCCCGTGTGGTTGCCACCTTCGCAGCCTAACCAACCGCATGGTTGCGACAGCTAGGGTTAGCCCCATGAGCGAACCGACCCGCTGGGAGTATGCGACCGTCCCGCTGCTGACCCACGTGACCAAACAGATTTTGGACCAGTGGGGCGAAGACGGGTGGGAGCTGGTTGCCGTGCTTCCCGGGCCCACCGGCGAGCAGCACGTGGCGTACATGAAACGGCCGAAGTGACCCACTCGTCGCGGCTGGCCGAGCTGGGCATCGAATTGCCGACCGTCGCCAAGCCGCTGGCCGCATACGTTCCCGCGGTACGCACCGGGAACCTGGTGTACACGGCGGGCCAGCTGCCGTTGGTGTCCGGCAACCCGGCCGTCACCGGCAAGGTCGGCAGCGAGGTGACGCCAGAGGTCGGCAAGACGCTGGCACGGGTGTGCGCGCTAAACGCCTTGGCGGCCGTCGACGCGCTGGTCGGTGTCGACGCGATCACCCGAGTGGTCAAGGTCGTCGGCTTCGTCGCGTCGGCGCCCGGGTTCACCGGCCAGCCCGGGGTGATCAACGGCGCGTCGGAACTCTTTGCCGAGGTGTTCGGCGACGCCGGGGCGCACGCCCGGTCCGCAGTCGGGGTGGCCGAGTTGCCCCTCGATGCGCCCGTCGAGGTGGAAGTCATCGTCGAGGTCGCGTGAGCGACAATTCAGCAGAGGTGACGTGATCGAGCATCCCGCCTATGGCGTGCTGCGCCCGGTGACCGAGACCGCGTCGGTGCTGCTGTGCGACAACCCGGGGCTGATGACGCTGGAGGGCACCAACACGTGGGTGTTGCGAGGACCCGGCAGTGACGAGGTCGTGGTGGTCGATCCCGGACCGGACGACGATGAACACATCGCCCGTGTCGTCGAGCACGGCACGGTCGCGCTGGTGCTGATCAGCCACCGCCATGAGGACCACACCGAAGGCATCGACAAGATCGTCGACCTCACCGGCGCCGTCGTGCGCTCTGTGGGCAGCGGGTTCCTTCGTGGGCTGGGCGGTCCGCTGACCGACGGCGAGGTGATCGACGCGGCCGGACTGCGCATCACGGTGATGGCGACGCCCGGGCATACCGCGGACTCGCTGTCGTTCGTGCTGGACGACGCGGTGCTGACCGCCGACACGGTGTTGGGCCGCGGCACCACGGTCATCGATTCGGCTGATGGCAGCCTCGTCGACTACCTGGAGTCATTGCGCCGGCTGCGCGCGCTCGGCAACCGTGTCGTGCTTCCCGGACACGGCCCCGACCTGGTGGACTTGGCCGCGGTCGCCGACATGTACCTGGCGCATCGCGAAGAGCGGCTCAACCAGGTGCGGGACGCGCTGAAGGCGCTCGGCGATGACGCGACCACCCGCCAGATCGTTGAGCACGTCTATACCGACGTCGACGAGGCGTTGTGGGACGCCGCGGAATCCAGCGTCCAAGCCCAGCTGGACTACCTGCGCGACTGAGCTTTCGCGCGAAACGGTATTCCACGTGGTCTCCACTCGCACTTTCCCGCGTGGAATACCGTTTCGGCGCAAGCGACTAGCGGGCGCGGCGGGCCAACCGTTCCGAGTCGGAGATCAGCACGCTCTTGCCCTCCAGCCGGATCCAGCCGCGGTGCGCGAAGTCGGCGAGCGCCTTGTTAACCGTCTCCCGCGACGCGCCGACCAGCTGCGCGATCTCCTCCTGCGTCAGGTCGTGGGTGACGCGCAACGCGCCGCCTTCCTGCGTGCCGAACCGCTGCGCAAGCTGCAGCAGCTGCTTGGCCACTCGGCCCGGCACGTCGGTGAAGATCAGGTCCGCGAGGTTGTTGTTGGTGCGTCGCAGCCGGCGGGCCAAAACCCGCAGCAACTGCTCGGCGATCTCCGGCCGGTCGCCGATCCAGGCGCGCAGCGCGTCGCGGTCCATCGACACCGCGCGGACCTCGGTGATCGTTGTCGCGCTCGAGGTCCGCGGTCCCGGGTCGAAGATCGACAGCTCGCCGAACATGTCCGACGGGCCCATGATCGTCAGCAGGTTCTCGCGGCCGTCCGGAGAGCGACGGCCGATCTTGACCTTGCCGGAGATAATGATGTACAGCCGGTCGCCCGGTTCGCCCTCGGCGAAGACGGTGTGCCCGCGCGGGAAGTCGACCGGCTGGAGTTGTTTGGTCAGCGCAGCTACAGCGGTGGGCTCGACACCTTGGAAGATTCCGGCCCTGGCCAGGATCTCGTCCACGTTGCCCCTCTTAAGCTCTCGGATGATCAGAAGCGCGAACCGACCACCTAGTTCGGCGGCGAACCGATCCAGCGGTCGGTGTGTCTATGACCCTTTGACGCTACACAGAATCCGCATGTCGAGTCGGTCGAAATTGCGGATTGGCCATCGCGGGCACCGACTGGGGGCAGCCGCGCGTGGCGTGCGCTACCTGCCACGACGGGTCGACGCCCCTGAGGGTGCGCCGCTGCCTGATGGAGTCCAACGCCTCCGGCATGCCGTCCCGGGCAAGCGTGCGCATGTCGCCGGGCCGCGCCTGCGCCAGGAACTCCGCCACGTCGGCGGCTCCCACGCATTCGCGGTTCAGGTGGCTTTCGACGCGATGCAGCCCGAAGGTCGCCAACATCAGCAACCCAGGGATGAGCGCGACTAAAAGCCATGGCACAGGCAGAAGTAAACACGCCAAAGGTTTCAGCGTGATTACAGAATCCCACCGGTCAGTACGCTTGCCTGGTGACTGCGAGCAGGCGGACCGCGCCCACCGAGCGGCGGTGGGCCGCCGAGACGCGCCTGGGCCTGGTGCGACGGGCCCGGCGAATGAATCGCACACTGGCACAAGCCTTTCCGCACGTCTACTGCGAGCTGGACTTCACTGCTCCGCTTGAGCTCACGGTTGCGACGATCTTGTCGGCCCAAAGCACAGACAAGGGTGTAAATCTGACCACTCCGGCGTTGTTCGCCCGCTACCGCACCGCCCGGGACTACGCGCAGGCAGACCGCACCGAACTCGAAGAGCTCATCCGGCCCACCGGCTTTTACCGCAACAAAGCCAGCGCGCTGATCAAGCTGGGCCAGGCGCTCGAGGAGCGGTTCGACGGGAAGGTGCCGGCGACCATGGACGAGCTGGTGACGCTTCCCGGCGTGGGCCGCAAGACCGCCAACGTCATCCTCGGCAACGCGTTCGGGGTTCCCGGCATCACCGTCGACACCCATTTCGGGCGGCTCGTGCGGCGCTGGCGGTGGACCGACGAAACCGACCCGGTGAAGGTCGAAAAGGCGGTGGGCGAACTGATCGAGCGCTGCGAATGGACGCTGCTCAGCCACCGCGTGATCTTCCACGGCCGGCGGGTCTGCCACGCCAGGCGACCGGCCTGCGGGGTCTGCGTGCTGGCCAAGGACTGCCCGTCGTTCGGACTGGGCCCCACCGAACCGGAAATCGCCGCCGCTCTGGTGAGGGGCCCGGAAACCGACCACCTGCTGGCACTGGCCGGGCTGTAACACGCCAAGCGCCATGGCCAGGTCGACCCGCTGGACGATCGCTGTGTTGGTCGTGGTCGCGGCGATCATCGTCGCGCTGGCGTTGCAGCTGCGGGACACCGCACCCAGCAGCGCGCCCAGCGGCCCGAGCGCCGGCGCACCTCAAGGAAGCGGAGACCTGACTGCCCTGCGTCGTCGAGCTGACCTGCCGCCATGCCCGCCGGGCGGCAGCGGTCCGGGGCCGCAGTCGCTGCGCGGTGTGACGGTGCAGTGCCTCGCCGACGGCGCGACCGTCGACACCGCAGGAGCGGTCGCCGGACGACCAGTGCTTCTGAACCTGTGGGCCTACTGGTGTCAACCGTGCGCTCAGGAGCTGCCAGCTCTCGCGGAGTACCAGCGCCGGGTCGGCGACCGGATCACGGTGATCACCGTGCATCAGGACGACGACGCCGCGGCGGCGCTGTCCCGGCTGGCGGACTGGGGCGTCAGGTTGCCGACGTGGCAGGACGGCCAACGACACGTCGCCTCGGCGCTGGGGGTCCCGAATGTCATGCCCACGTCGGTTATCTTGCGTACGGACGGTAGCGTTGCGCGCATCCTGCCGCGGGCCTTCGCCAGCGCTGACGAAATCGCCGCCGCGGTCGACCAGACGATGGGAGCGCCGGCGTGAGCTCGGAGCCGCAGGGCCGGCGACATATGACTTCAGCGGGTCCGACGGGCGTGCTCACACCGCATGCTGCGCCGGCCTGGCTTAAACCACTCGTCGAAAACGTCGGATGCGTACCCGCGGCCTACCGCCGCCGGCTGCCGGCCGAAGTGCTCGCCATGGTGACCGCCGCCAATACGGCCGCGAAGCTCACCGGATCGCCCCGCGACGCCGCGGTGCTGGCGCTGTTCTCGGGGCCCGAGGACGCACCGGTCGACGGCGGCGTGCCTGACGAGGCCGACCTGCTGTTGACCGTCCGTGCCTCGTCCCTGCGCCACCACGCCGGTCAAGCCGCCTTTCCCGGCGGCGCTGTCGATTCCGGCGACGTCGGCCC
>DASWBF010000086.1:0-12419 GCA_036390735.1 Mycobacterium sp.
GGTGGCACCGGCGCGACCCCGCTGACATCGATGAAGCATGCGGGTGCGCCGTGGGAGTTGGGTCTGGCCGAAACCCAGCAGACGTTGCTGCTCAACGGGTTACGCGACAGGATCGTGGTCCAGGTGGACGGCCAGCTCAAGACCGGACGCGACGTGATGATCGCCACGCTGCTGGGCGCCGAGGAGTACGGTTTCGCGACCGCGCCGCTGGTGGTGTCGGGCTGCATCATGATGCGGGTGTGCCACCTCGACACCTGCCCGGTGGGGGTGGCAACCCAAAACCCCGAGCTGCGCAAGCGCTACAACGGCAAGCCGGAGTTCGTCGAAAACTTCTTCATGTTCATCGCCGAAGAGGCGCGGGAGTACCTGGCGCAGTTGGGTTTCCGCACCATCAACGAGGCGGTCGGGCAGGTCGGCGCGCTGGACACGACGGTGGCCGCCGAGCACTGGAAGGCCCGCAAGCTGGACCTTTCGCCGGTGCTGTACGAGCCGGAGTCGGCGTTCATGAACCAGGACTACTACTGCAGTTCGCGTCAGGACCACGGGCTGGACAAGGCGCTCGATCAGCAGCTGATCGTGATGAGCCGTGAGGCGCTGGACGCGGAAAAGCCGGTGAAGTTTTCTACCACGATCTCCAACGTCAACCGCACGGTCGGCACGATGCTCGGCCATGAGCTCACCAAAGCCTATGGCGGGCAAGGGCTTCCCAACGACACCATCGACATCACGTTCGACGGGTCGGCCGGCAACAGCTTCGGTGCGTTCGTGCCGAAGGGCATCACGCTGCGCGTCTACGGCGACGCCAACGACTACGTCGGCAAGGGACTGTCCGGCGGGCGCGTCGTCGTGCGGCCTTCGCGCAACGCACCGGACGCCTACGTCGCCGAGGACAACATCATCGCGGGCAACGTGATCCTGTTCGGTGCCACCAGCGGCGAGGCCTTCCTGCGCGGGCAGGTGGGCGAGCGGTTCGCGGTGCGCAACTCCGGCGCGCACGCGGTGGTGGAGGGCGTCGGCGACCACGGATGCGAGTACATGACCGGCGGCAAGGTCGTCATCCTCGGGCCCACGGGGCGCAACTTCGCGGCGGGCATGTCGGGCGGTGTGGCCTACGTGTACGACCCGGTGCGTATGCTGCCCGACCATCTGAACTCGGAGATGGTCGAGCTCGAGGAACTCGACGACGACGATTTCGAATGGCTGTACGGGATGCTGACGAGGCACGTGGACGCCACCGAGTCGGCACCGGGTACGCGGATCCTGTCGCACTGGCCGACCGAGCGGGCGCGGTTCGTGAAGGTGATGCCGCGCGACTACAAGCGGGTACTGGAGGCGATCGCGGAGGCCGAGCAGAACGGGACCGACGTCGACGAGGCGATCATGGCGGCGGCGCATGGCTGACCCCGCCGGCTTTCTCAAACACCGCCAGCGCGAGTTGCCCAAGAGAAGGCCCATCCCGCTGCGCGTCCTGGACTGGAAAGAGGTCTACGAGGACTTCGACCACTCCGAACTGCGGGTTCAGGCGTCGCGCTGCATGGACTGCGGAATCCCGTTCTGCCACAACGGCTGTCCGCTGGGCAATCTGATTCCCGAGTGGAACGACCTGGTGCGCACCGACCGCTGGCGCGACGCGATCGACCGGCTGCACGCCACCAACAACTTCCCGGAGTTCACCGGCCGCCTTTGCCCGGCGCCGTGTGAGGCGTCGTGCGTGCTGGGCATCAACCAGGACCCGGTGACCATCAAGCAGGTCGAGGTCGAGATCATCGACAACGCCTTCGAGCAGGGCTGGGTGCAGCCGGTGCCACCGCAGGTGCTGACCGGCAAGACCGTCGCCGTCGTCGGTTCCGGACCGGCCGGCTTGGCGGCGGCGCAGCAGCTCACCCGCGCTGGGCATGCGGTGACGGTGTTCGAGCGCGACGACCGCATCGGCGGACTGCTGCGCTACGGCATCCCCGAATTCAAGATGGAAAAGCGCCACGTCGACCGTCGGCTCGCGCAGATGGAGGCCGAAGGCACGGTCTTCAAGGCCGGTGTGAACGTCGGCATTGATATAACTGCGCGTCACCTCCTTTCCGACTTCGACGCGGTCGTGCTGGCGGGCGGCGCGACGGCATGGCGCGACCTGCCGATCCCGGGCCGCGACCTCGACGGCATCCATCAGGCGATGGAGTTCCTGCCGTGGGCCAACCGCGTGCAGGAGGGCGACGACGTTCTCGGTGCCGACGGGGAGCCGCCGATCACCGCGAAGGGCAAGAAGGCTGTCATCATCGGCGGCGGCGACACCGGCGCGGACTGCCTGGGCACCGTGCACCGGCAGGGCGCCACCGAGGTACACCAGTTCGAGATCATGCCGCGTCCGCCAGACGCCCGCGCGGAGTCGACGCCGTGGCCCACGTACCCGCTGATGTTCCGGGTGTCGGCCGCCCACGAAGAGGGCGGCGACCGGGTGTTCTCGGTCAACACCGAGGAGTTCATCGGCCGCGACGGCCGCGTGACCGGGCTGCGGGCACACGAGGTGCAGATGGAGGGCGGCAAGTTCGTCAAGGTCGACGGCACCGACTTCGAGTTGGAGGCCGACCTGGTGCTGCTGGCGATGGGGTTCGTCGGGCCGGAGCGTGACGGCCTGCTGACCGAACTCGGCGTGGAGTTCACCGACCGCGGCAACGTCGCGCGCGGCGACGACTACGCGACGAGCGTGCCGGGCGTGTTCGTCGCCGGCGACGCTGGCCGCGGCCAGTCGCTGATCGTGTGGGCCATCGCCGAAGGCCGCGCGGCGGCGGCGGCGGTGGACAACTACCTGATGGGCGTCACCGCGCTTCCGTCGCCGATCAAGCCGACGGCTGCACCCCAGCGTTGATGAGCCGCTTGCGCGAAGAACATCAGCGTTGATGAGCCGCTTGCGCGAAGAACATCAGCACTGAGCGCTTGCGCGAAGAGCATCCAGCCCCAGCGGTAGCGCCGGAAAACTCTCGACACGCGATTGAGAGTTTTTGGCGCGCCTCCCAAAGTTTGCCGTAAACAAGGTGTTCAATGTCTAGATGTCGGTGGCGCGGTGTACCCTTACCACTGCGCAATAATTTAGAGCTGGTTCACCGCAGGAGTGGTCATCGTGCACCTCAACCCGTTACCCCGCACTCGGGTAGGTCGAATTGCCTGGTCATGGTTTCGGCATCCCGTGAAGAGCCGCGAGTTCCCAGCCAAGCACGAGCGCCTGGTGACCGCAGCCGAGCTACTGCGCTACAGCGTCTGACACAGCCGCCCGGCGGCGTACCGTCATCGCGCGGCCACGATTCAACTTTGCTGGCCTTTATCAATCCGTTATCAACAGCCCAATTCTGAGGCCCTGATCGCATTCGCGAGAGGCTCCAACACGGCCGGATCGTGGGGCGCAGGCAGATAGATGATCGCGAGGTCGAGCCCTTCCTCGCCCAACGCCGCCGCCTGCGCGACCGCCTTGGCGTAGTCGAGATCGTCACCGAGGCGGACGTGCGCGGACAGCATGATCTCCTTCGGGTCGCGGCCGATGTCGGCGCAGTGCGACGCGAGCACGTCACGCTTCCGGGCGAACTCCTCCGGCGGCCCGCCCATGAAGTTCCAGTGCTGGGCGTACCTCGCGGTGATGCGCAGTGTCCGCTTCTCGCCGCTGCCGCCGATGCAGATCGGCGGATGCGGTCGTTGCGGGCCCTTCGGCTCGTTGCGTGCGGCTTTGAGCTGGTAGTACCGCCCGTCGAAGTCGGTGGTGTCCTGGGACAGCAGACCGATCAGCACCTGGCACGCCTCTTCGAAGCGGTCGAACCGCTCCTTGATCGTCCCGAGTTCGATCCCGTATGCACCGGACTCCTCTTCGTTCCAGCCTGCGCCGATGCCGAGTTCGAGCCTGCCGTTGGAGACGATGTCCAACGCCGCGGCCATGTTGGCCAGCACGGCGGGATGCCGGTAGTGGATGCCGGTGACCAGTGTGCCCAGTCGTAGCCGCTGCGTGGCCTGCGCCAGCGCCGTCAGAGTGATCCAGCCCTCCAGGCACGGCCCCGTGGAGTCGGAGAAGATCGGATAGAAGTGGTCGAACGTCCAGCCGGACTCGTACACGTCGATGTCGTCGGCCTCTCGCCAGACGGCGAGCATGTCGGCCCAGGTGGTGTTCTGCGGTGAGGTCTTGATCGCGAATCGCACTCCTTCCACGTTAGGCGCCATTCCTGAATGTGCAGGGGCAACCACACCAGCCGTAAACGCACTATCTGATAAGTTCTTCAACAAATCAATCGATGGAACAGCAAAGTCTTCAGGAGAACGGTGAAGTCGGAGCCGCTGTACAAGCTCAAGGGCGAGTTCTTCAAGACGCTCGGGCATCCGGCCCGAATCCGGATCCTCGAACTGTTGGCGGTGCGTGACCGGTCGGTCGGCGAGCTCCTGCCCGAGATCGGAGTCGAGTCGTCGAATTTGTCGCAACAGTTGGGCGTGCTGAGGCGGGCGGGGGTTGTCACCGCACGCAAGGACGGCAATACGGTGATCTACTCGATCGCCTCGCCGGACATCGCCGAACTTCTGGCCGTGGCTCGCAAGGTTTTGACCAGGATGCTCAGCGATCGCGTCGCAGTGCTCGAGGATCTGCGCGCCGGCGTTGCCGATGGGTAGCGCCGTCGGCTGGGTCCGTAAGATTCTGCGAGTCGGTCGCGTCGCGGAGGACAGCGGCCCGGGACCCGGCCTGGTCACCAATCCGCCTGCCGGAGTGCGGGGTTCACTGCAGATCCGCCATGTCGACGCCGGATCGTGCAACGGCTGTGAAGTGGAGATCGGGGCCGCCTTCGGCCCCGTGTATGACGCCGAGCGGTTCGGTGCGCGACTCGTGGCGTCGCCGCGGCATGCCGACGCCCTGCTGGTCACCGGCGTGGTGACGCGCAATATGGCCGGGCCACTGTGCAACACAGTTGCGGCGACCCCGAAACCGCGCGTGGTGATCGCATGCGGCGACTGTGCGCTGAACCGGGGCGCCTTCGAGGGCGCCTACGGCGTGGTGGGTGCGGTCGGTGACGTCGTGCACGTCGACGTGCAGATCCCGGGATGCCCGCCCACGCCGGCCGAGATCGTCAATGCGTTGCGGTCGGTCACGGGACGATGACCGCCACGCTTTCGACCGCGCGACCTGCGGCGGCGACGACGCTCGGCCACCGTCTTGGCGCGGCCGTCTCCGGTGCCGCGACTGCCTGTGTCGGTCTGACCGGGTTGTGGATTGGCCTAGCCGCCATCTCCGGCGCGAGGGCGAGTGTGCGCATCGGCTGGTTGCTACCGCTGTCCGGGGTGCAACTGGGTCTGGATCCGCTCGGTGGCTTCTTCATCGCGCTCACCGGCGCGGTGGCCGTTCCGGTCGGTGTCTACGCGATCCGCTACGCACAACATCTTTCCCTGGGACCGCAGATTGTGCTGCCGTTGTTCGTCGCGGCGATGCTTCTCGTGCCTGCCGCAGGTTCGGTGGCGACGTTCCTGCTGGCGTGGGAACTCATGGCGATCGCGTCACTGGTACTGGTGCTCGCCGACCACACACGGGTAGAGGTCCGCGCCGCCGGGCTGTTCTACGCCGCGATGACTCACCTCGGGTTTGTCGCGATTCTGGTCGGTTTGATGGTGATGTCGGCTGCCGCAGGCGGGGACCGGTTCGCGGACCTGACCCACATACCCGACGGTGTGCGGACCGCGGTTTTTGTGCTCACGCTGGCCGGATTCGGGTCGAAGGCCGGCCTGGTGCCGCTGCACGCCTGGCTGCCGCGCGCCCATCCGGAGGCGCCCAGCGCGGTGTCGGCGCTGATGAGCGCCGCGATGGTGAACCTCGGCATCTACGGCATCGTCCGGTTCGACATGCAGCTCCTCGGCCCTTGCCCGCCCGGGTGGGCGCTCACCCTGTTGGCGGTGGGCGCCGTCTCGGCGGTCTACGGCGTGCTGCAGGCATCGGTGGCGACGGATCTCAAACGGCTGCTTGCGTATTCGACAACCGAGAACATGGGACTGGTCACGCTTGCGCTTGGCGCCGCGATGCTGCTTGCGGGGTCCGGCGCCGCCTCTGCTGCCGCAGTCGCGATGGCCGCGGCGACGCTGCACCTGGTCGCGCACGCGGCCTTCAAGTGCCTCGGGTTCATGGCCGCAGGGTCGGTACTCGCGTCGTCGGGGCTGCGCGATCTCGACCAGTTGGGCGGGCTGGCCCGGCGAATGCCGGCCACGACGATTCTCTTCGGTATCGCCGCGCTGGGTGCGTCGGGTCTGCCCCTCGGGGCCGGGTTCATCAGCGAGTGGCTACTGATCCAGGCACTGATCCATGCCGCACCCGAACACAACACGATCGTCGCGTTGACAACACCGTTCGCGGTCGGCGCGGTCGCACTCACCACCGGCCTCGGTGTGGCGGCCATGGTCAAGGCGTTCGGGATCGGATTCCTGGCCCGGCCGCGGTCCGAGCGGGCCGAGTACGCGCGCGAGGCGCCGGTGAGCATGCTCGCCGGGATGACGATCGCGGCGGCTGCGTGCGTGGTGCTCGCGGTGGCTCCGGTCGTGGTCGCGACGGCGCTGCGACGTGTGCTCGACACCGTGCCCGCAGTCCGTGACGTCGGCTTCACGGACTTCGGGGCGGTGATACGGCTGCCGGGGCTGCACGGCTCGATCGCCCCCGGTGTGGTCGCCGCGGCTCTCGTGGTCGCCGTGCTGGCCGCTGTTGCCCTGGGTCACCTGCGCGCACGCGACCGGCCCGAACCGGTGGCGCTGCCGCTGTGGGCTTGCGGCGCCGACGAGCTGACCGCGCGGATGCAGTACACCGCGACGTCGTTCGCCGAGCCGCTGCAGCGCGTGTTCGACGACGTTCTGCGCCCTGACACCGACATCGAGGTCACTCACACCGCCGAATCGCGGTACATGGCCGACCGGGTCACCTACCGGACCACGATCAGCGACGCGATAGAGAGCCGGCTTTACCGCCCGGTCATCGGAGCCGTCGCGGCCCTGGCGCAGCTGGTGCGCCGGGCGCACACGGCGAGCATTCACCTGTACCTCGCCTATGGTGCGCTCGGCGTCCTGGTCGTGCTGCTGGTGGTGGCGCATTGAACGTCATGTCGTACGTCGCGGGTGCCGCACAGATCGGTATGACGATGATGGGCGCACCCCTGGTGATCGGGCTGATGCGCCAGGTGCGCGCCCGGTTGGAGGGCCGCGCCGGGGGTGGGCTACTGCAACCGTGGCGTGACATCGTCAAACAGCTTGGCAAACAACAGATTACGCCCGCCGGAACGACGGCGCTGTTCGCTGCGGCCCCGGCGATCGTCGCCGGCACCGCGCTGCTCATCGCCGCGATCGCGCCGCTGGTCGCAACCGGATCGCCGCTCGATCCGGCCGCCGACCTCGTCGCTGTCGTCGGCTTGCTCTTCCTGGGCACCGTGGCGTTGACGCTGGCGGCAATCGACAGCGGAACATCGTTCGGCGGCATGGGCGCGAGCCGGGAGATCACCATTGCGGCGCTCGTCGAACCGACGATCCTGCTCGCCGTTTTCGCATTGTCCATTCCGGCTGGATCAGCGAATCTGGGTGCGCTGGTGGATAACACGCTCACGCATCCCGACCAGGTGCTGTCCCTGGCAGGCGTACTCGCATTCGTCGCGCTGGTGATCGTCATCATCACCGAGACCGGCCGGCTGCCGGTGGACAACCCCGCTACGCATCTGGAGTTGACCATGGTGCACGAGGCCATGGTGCTCGAGTACGCCGGCCCGCGACTCGCGCTGGTGGAGTGGGCGGCGGCGATGCGACTGACCGTCCTACTTGCGCTGCTGTCGAACTTGTTCTTGCCGTGGGGGATCGCCGGCACGCATCCGGCGGCGGCCGGCGTCGCGGTCGGCATCGCGGCGATCGCTGTCAAGGTGACGGTGCTGGCCGTGCTGCTGGCCGCCTCCGAGGTGTTCATCGCCAAGCTGAGGCTGTTCCGGGTTCCTGAGCTGCTCGCGGGTTCGTTTCTGCTGGCATTGCTCGCCGTCACCGCAGCCAACTTCCTCACGGCGCAGGCTTAGGGAAGCCCATGGCGGCCAACATGTTCGGGATTCTCATCGACTTCGCCGCCGGCGGGCTCGTACTCGCTGCCGTGCTGATCGTGTGGCGCAGGGACTTGTCCGCAATCATTGGGCTGCTGGCGTGGCAGGGCGTGGCGCTGGCGGCGATCCCGATCGTGCGCGGCGGCTTCGACGGCGACGCCGCGCTGGTCGCCGTCGGCGTCGGCATTCTCGCTCTGCGCGCGGCGGTATTGCCGTGGCTGCTGGCCCGCGCGGTCGGTGCCGAACAGCGGGCGCACCGAGAGGCCACGCCCCTGGTCAACACCGCTAGTTCACTGCTGATCGCCGCCGTGCTGACCGTCGTCGCGTTCGCGGTCACCCGCCCGGTGGTCGACCTGGAGCCGGACGTGACGACCGCGGCGGTTCCGGCGGCGTTCGCGGTGATCCTCATCTCGCTGTTCGTGATGGCCACCCGCCGGCACGCGGTGTCGCAGGCGGCCGGATTTCTGATGCTCGACAACGGGATCGCCGCGGTCGCGTTCCTGCTGACAGCGGGGGTACCGCTGATCGTCGAGCTGGGTGCGTCGCTGGACGTGCTGTTCGCGGTGATCGTCATCGGCGTTCTCACCGGCCGCCTGCGGCGCACGTTCGGTGAGGCGGATCTGGATCAGTTGACGGAGTTGCGGGACTGATGACTGTGTTGCTGATCGTTGCGATCCTCGCGCCCGTGCTCGCGGCGGTCGCGACGCTGATTGCGGGCTGGCGCCGCCCGACCGCGATGCTGACGGTGGCGGCCGCGACGACGGTCCTCGGGTGCGGCGCGGTCCTTGGCTGGCGGGTGGGCGGCGGCGCGCACTTCGCCCTGGGCGGGCTGCTGCGTGTCGACGCATTGACCGTGACCATGCTCGTCGTCATCGGCGCTGTCGGCACACTTGCCACCTGCGCCGGCATCGGCTACGTCGACGCCGAGATCAAGCATGGCCACACCGACGCCGACAGCGCCCGGCTCTACGGCGTGCTGACGGCGCTGTTTGTGGCGGCGATGGTTTTCGCGGTGTGCGCCAACAATATCGGAGTGACATGGGTGGCGGTCGAGGCGACGACCATCGTGACAGCCTTCCTGGTCGGGCACCGCCGGACCCGCGCGGCGTTGGAGGCGACGTGGAAGTACGTCGTGATCTGTTCGGTCGGCATTGCGATCGCATTCCTCGGCACCGTGCTGCTTTACTTCGCCGCCCAGCACGCCGGCGCGCCGGCCAGCCAGGCGCTGAACTTCGACGTTCTACTCGCCCACGCCGGGGACCTCGACCCGGCGGTGACCCGGCTCGCCGCCGGGTTGCTGATGATTGGATACGGCGCCAAGGCGGGTCTGTTCCCGTTCCACACCTGGCTGGCGGACGCCCACAGCCAGGCGCCGGCGCCGGTGTCGGCGCTGATGAGTGGTGTGCTGCTGTCGGTGGCGTTCTCCGTGCTGCTGCGGATCAAGCCGATCGTCGACATCGCCGCCGGACTGACGTTTGTGCGTGCCGGACTGGTGGGGATCGGGATGGTGACGCTTGCGATCGCGGCAGCCATGCTGACCGTCACGCCCGATGTCAAACGGCTGCTTGCCTATTCGTCGATGGAGAACATGGGTCTGATCGCGATCGCCGCGGCAGCTGGGACCACTCTGGCGATCGCCGCGTTGCTGCTGCATGTGCTGGCACACGGGATCGGCAAGACCGTCCTGTTCCTGGCGAGTGGTCAGCTGCAGGCCGCGCACGGCTCCACCGCGATCAGAGACCTCGGCGGGGTCATGCGGCGGTCCCGGCTGATTGGCCTCTCGTTGACCGTCGGCGTACTCGTCCTTCTTGGGCTGCCGCCTTTCGGAATGTTCGCCAGCGAACTGGCGATAGCCCGTTCGGTCGCGGACGCCCGGATGGCGGGTGTGCTTGCGATTGCGATGCTGCTCGTCGCGATCGGGTTTGTCGCACTGGCGCGCCATACCGGCCGGATGCTGCTCGGCGCGCCGGCGGCCGGCGCACCGACGATCGCCGCGCCCACCGCCGTCGCGGCGGCCCTGCTGGTGGGTATCGCCGCGTCGGCGGTGCTCGGTGTCACCGCGGGCCCACTGACCGATCTGTTCACGACGGCCGCGGGCCACGTCGGGGCGTTGCGATGATCTCCGGCCGGGAACGTCGTCGGGTGGCTGGAGACGGGCTGGCCGACAACGCAGAAGAGTTGCTGGACGAGGGTTTTCGCATTGCGCTGGTCGCCGCTCACGACGACGGCGACCGACTGCGGATTGTGTATCTGTTCCTGGCCGGCCGACCAGACCGCAGGGTGGAACTCGAATACTCGGTGCCCCCAGAGGATCCCGAGCTGCCGTCGCTGGCTTACCTGTCGTTCCCGATGAGCCGCTTCGAACGCGAAATGGCCGACTTGTACGGCATTCGGCCCATCGGCCATCCCAAGCCGCGCCGACTGGTCCGGCACGCGCACTGGCCCGAAGACTGGTATCCGATGCGGGAGAGTGCAGGGCCGGCTGCGAACTTCGCGGCCACTGGTCAATTCCCGTTTGTCACCGTCGAGGGATCCGGGGTGTACGAAATTCCCGTCGGTCCGGTGCACGCGGGCCTGATCGAGCCGGGCCACTTCCGGTTTTCCGTCGTCGGCGAGACTGTGCTGCGGGTGAAGGCACGGCTGTGGTTCGTCCACCGCGGCATCGAGAAACTCTTCCACGGGCGACCAGCCGACGGCGCGATCGGGCTCGCCGAGCGCATCAGCGGCGACACCTCTGCCGCGCATGCTCTCGCCCACACCCTGGCCGTCGAGGACGCGCTCGGCATCGAGGTTCCGCCCGAGATGCACCGGCTGCGCGCGCTCGCGGTCGAACTCGAACGGCTCTACAACCTGGCCGCCGACCTCGGTGCGCTGGCCAACGACGTCGGATTCGGGCTCGCCAATTGTCATGCGCAACGCATACGTGAACGACTTCTGCGCCTCAATGCCGCCGTAACCGGCCATCGGCTGCTGCGCGGGGCGATCGCTCCCGGCAGGGTAACGCTGCACGAGCTTCCAGATGCCGCAGCGCTGCGCGGCATCGCCGTCGACCTCGGCGAGGTCGCCGAGCTGACCCTTGCCAACGGCGTCGTCCACGACCGCTTTGCTGGCACGGCGATTCTCGGCTCCGACGATGCGCGGGCGCTCGGCTGCCTGGGGTACGTGGCCCGCGCCAGCGGCATGCGCACCGACGCCCGGCTCGACCATCCCGCTACCGAATTACCCGTCAGCGAGGTTGGATCCGATGCCGGTGACGTGCTGGCCCGCTACACCGTGCGGCGTGACGAGTTCGCTGCCTCCGCGGAGCTCGCCTGCTATCTCGTCGAGTCACACGCCGGCCCCACCGACTACTACGCCGCCGCGGCGCCTGCTGGCCGCGAAACCCGAAGCGGCGTCGGCATCGTCGAGGGCTGGCGCGGCACGATCGTGCACCGCGTCGAAATCGACACCAACGGTCGCCTCACCCGCGCGAAAATCGTCGACCCGTCCTGGTTCAACTGGCCCGCGCTCCCAGTCGCCATGGCCGACACGATCGTCCCCGATTTCCCGCTGGCCAATAAGAGCTTCAACCTCTCCTACGCCGGCAATGACCTGTAGAACCCGCGGACGGCCCGCGGTCGCCGAAAGGGCGGTCGCGGGTGAGGGCAGACTGAACCCATGGACCCGGTGGCCGCGCTGCGTGAAATCGCGTACTACAAGGACCGCGCTCGCGAAGAGTCGCGGCGCGTGATGGCCTACCGACGCGCGGCCGACGTCGTGGAGGCGCTCGACGACGCCGAACGGGACCGGCTGGGCCAAACCAACGGCTGGCAGAGCCTGACTGGGGTGGGGCCGAAGACCGCGAAGGTGATCGCCGAGGCGTGGTCGGGTCAGGTACCGGAGCTTCTCATCGAATTACGTTCGGGTGCACCGGATTTGGGCGGCGGTGAGATCCGCACCGCTCTGCGCGGTGATCTGCACCTGCATTCGAACTGGTCAGACGGCTCGGCCCGGATCGAGGAGATGATGCTTGCTGCCCAGTCGCTCGGGCACGAATACTGTGCGCTCACCGACCACTCGCCGCGGCTGAAGATCGCCAACGGCTTGTCCCCGGAGCGGCTGCGGGCGCAGCTGGACGTGATCGACGAGCTGCGAGAGAAGCTGGCGCCGATGCGGATTCTGACGGGTATCGAGGTCGACATCCTCGAGGACGGCTCCCTGGATCAGGAACCTGAGCTGCTCGAGCGGCTCGACATCGTGGTGGCCAGCGTGCACTCCAAGCTGTCGATGGACGCTGCATCCATGACGCGCCGGATGGTGCGCGCGGTGTCGAACCCGCATGCCGACGTGCTCGGGCACTGCACCGGGCGGCTCATC
>DASWBF010000087.1:0-5234 GCA_036390735.1 Mycobacterium sp.
GGGGGCGCCCCCGGCGGTGGCGCCCCCGGCGGCGCGCCCACAACCGGCGGCTTCCGTGGCCGTCCCGGCGGCGGCGGTCGCCCCGGGCAGCGCGGTGGAGCGGCCGGCGCGTTCGGCCGTCCCGGCGGCGCGCCCAAGCGCGGCCGCAAGTCCAAGCGGCAGAAGCGCCAGGAATACGACTCGATGCAGGCACCGGTCGTCGGCGGCGTGCGGCTGCCGCACGGCAACGGCGAGACCATCCGGCTGGCCCGCGGCGCGTCGCTGTCTGACTTCGCGGAGAAGATCGACGCCAACCCGGCGGCTCTCGTGCAGGCGTTGTTCAACCTCGGCGAGATGGTCACCGCCACCCAGTCCGTCGGCGACGAGACGCTCGAGCTGCTCGGCGGCGAGATGAACTACAACGTCCAAGTCGTCAGCCCCGAGGACGAGGACCGCGAGCTGCTGGAGTCCTTCGACCTGACCTACGGCGAGGACGAGGGCAGCGAGGAGGACCTGCAGACTCGACCGCCGGTGGTCACCGTGATGGGCCACGTCGACCACGGCAAGACGCGCCTGCTGGACACCATCCGCCAGGCCAACGTCCGCGAGGGCGAGGCCGGCGGCATCACTCAGCACATCGGCGCCTACCAGGTCTCCGTCGAGCACGACGGCGTCGAACGGCCGATCACGTTCATCGACACCCCGGGCCACGAAGCGTTCACCGCAATGCGGGCCCGCGGCGCGAAGGCCACCGACATCGCGATCCTCGTGGTGGCCGCCGACGACGGTGTGATGCCGCAGACGGTGGAAGCCATCAACCACGCGCAGGCCGCCGACGTGCCGATCGTGGTGGCGGTAAACAAGATCGACAAAGAGGGCGCCGACCCGTCCAAGGTTCGCGGCCAGCTGACCGAATACGGGCTGATTTCCGAAGATTTCGGCGGCGACACCATGTTCGTCGACATCTCCGCCAAGCAGGGCACCAATATCGAGCAGCTGCTCGAGGCGGTGCTGCTGACCGCCGACGCCGCGCTGGACCTGCGGGCCAACCCCGAGATGGAGGCGCAGGGCGTGGCGATCGAGGCGCATCTGGACCGCGGCCGCGGGCCGGTGGCCACCGTGCTGGTGCAGCGCGGCACGCTGCGCGTCGGCGACTCGGTGGTGGCCGGCGACGCGTACGGCCGGGTGCGCCGCATGGTCGACGAGCACGGCGAGGACGTCGAGGAGGCGCTGCCGTCGCGGCCGGTGCAGGTCATCGGCTTCACGTCGGTGCCCGGCGCGGGTGACAACCTCCTCGTTGTCGACGAGGACCGCATCGCCCGCCAGATCGCCGACCGGCGCAGCGCGCGCAAGCGCAACGCGATGGCGGCCCGGGCCCGCAAGCGGATCAGCCTGGAGGACCTGGATTCAGCGCTGAAGGAAACCAGCCAACTGAACCTGATCCTCAAGGGCGACAACGCCGGCACGGTGGAGGCGCTGGAAGAGGCGCTGCTGGGCATCCAGGTCGACGACGAAGTCGAGCTGCGCGTCATCGACCGCGGAGTCGGCGGCGTCACCGAAACCAACGTCAACCTGGCGTCGGCCAGCGACGCGATCATCATCGGCTTCAACGTGCGCGCCGAGGGCAAGGCCACCGAGCTGGCCAACCGCGAGGGTGTGGAGATCCGCTACTACTCGGTGATCTACCAGGCCATCGACGAGATCGAGAAGGCGCTGCGCGGTCTGCTCAAGCCGATCTACGAGGAACGCGAGCTGGGCCGGGCCGAGGTGCGGGCGCTGTTCCGCAGCTCGAAGGTCGGGACCATCGCCGGCTGCCTTGTCACGTCGGGCATCATCCGGCGCAACGCGAAGGCGCGGCTGCTGCGCGACAGCGTGGTGGTGTCCGAGAACATGACCGTGCAGTCGCTGCGCCGGGAGAAGGACGACGTCACCGAGGTCCGTGACGGCTACGAGTGCGGTCTGACGCTGTCGTATTCCGACATCAAGGAAGGCGACGTGATCGAGACGTACGAGCTCGTCGAGAAGGAACGCGCGTAAGTGGGCGATGAGCGCTCGCGCTGCGATGAGCCTCTCGGGCGAAGAGCCACGAACAGAGAGCAGACATGAGCGATCCAGCACGAGCGCGTCGGCTGGCCAAGCGGATTTCGACGATCGTCGCGTCGGCGATCGAATACGAGATCAAGGATCCGGGGCTGGCCGGCGTGACGATCACCGACGCGAAGGTCACCGCGGACCTGCACGACGCGACGCTGTACTACACGGTGTTGGGCCGCACCCTCGAGGACGCGCCGGACTACGCCGGCGCGGCGGCCGCGCTGGAGCGGGCCAAGGGCGTGCTGCGCACGAAAGTCGGTGCGGGAACCGGTGTTCGGTTCACACCGACGCTGACGTTCGTGCGCGACACCGTGCCGGATTCCGCCCACCGGATGGAGGAGCTGCTGGCGCGCGCCCGTGAAGCGGACGCGGATCTGGCGAGGGCAAGGCGGGGTGCCAAACCTGCGGGCGACCCGCAGCCGTACCGTGTGGTAGGAGATAACGGAGACGCGACGACGACAGACGGCGACCAGGGCAGCGGTGACGGCGATCGAAACGACTGAAGAAGAAGCGGTCGAGACCCGCATTGACGCGCGGGGCGCGGCGAAGGCGCTCGCCGACGCCCGCACGGTCAGCATCGTCTGCCACGTTCACCCCGACGCCGACAGCGTCGGCGCGGGTCTGGCCTTGGCGCTGGTGCTCGACCGGGACGGCGTCGACGTGGAAATCGGTTTCGCAACGCCGGATCGGCTGCCGGAGTCGCTGCGGACGCTGCCCGGCTGCCAGTTCCTGGTGCCACCCCAGGACATGCGCCGCGACGCCGATCTGGTGGTGACCGTCGACGCACCGAGCACCGCCCGGCTGGGGGCGCTGGCGGATCTGGCATCGCCGGGCAACGACGTGCTGGTGATCGACCACCACAAGTCCAATCGCTTGTTCGGCAGCCTGAATTTCGTTGACGCGTCGGCCGATTCGACGACCATGCTGGTCGCCGAACTCCTTGATACCTGGGGCAAAGAGATCGACCGTGATGTCGCCACCTGCCTGTACGCAGGATTGACCATTGACACCGGGTCGTTTCGGTGGGCCAGCCCGGGGGCGCTGCGCCTGGCAGCGCGGCTGGTCGAAGCCGGTGCGGACAACGCCGCGATCTCCCGCGAGCTCCTCGACACGCATCCGTACGCGTGGCTGCCCATGCTGTCGCGGGTGTTGGCGACGGCGCAGCTGCTGCCTGACACCGTGGGCGGGCGTGGGCTGGTCTACGTCGTCGTCTCCCACGACGAGTGGATGGGCAGCCGGTCCGAAGAGGTCGAAAGCATCGTCGACATCGTCCGAACCACGCAGCAGGCCGAGGTCGCGGTGGTGTTCAAGGAGATCGAGCCGCAGCAGTGGTCGGTGTCGATGCGAGCCAAGTCTTTGGATCTCGCTTCTGTCGCAACGCAATTCGGTGGCGGCGGTCATCAGCTCGCGGCCGGCTACTCCGCGTCGGGTCCGATCGACGACGTGGTGGCGGCGCTGCTGGACGCGGTTGGCTGACAACCCGGCAAAGCAATTCTTCGCATCGGCGTCCTCGGCGCCATGTCAAACAATGCTTCGAACGCTAATTTCGGCCATACGCAATTTGAGACGGACTCTTGAGACGCGGCCACCTCGCGGTTTTCTTCGACAGTAGGAGATGGCTTCGGCTGTCTCATATGTCGTCTATTTCGAGACGCGGGCATCGCCCTCCGGTCCGACCGCCGTCATGGCATCATCTCGGCCCACGCCATATGCCCCTCGAAATCGAGCGACGTCGCCATGTCGCGGTAGCGCTCCTTGAGCTCGCGGTAGGCCTCGTCGTCGCCGTGGGCGCGAGCCAGCAGCGCACGCATTCGAAGCAGCCAGATCTCGCGCAGCGCAAGTTCTTCATCGCCGGGAGCGGCCACCAACCGGTCGATAGCGTTCCGGGCTTCGGTGACGTCACCTTCGGCGGCGCGGTCCAGAAGCGTCTCCACGAGCACACCGGTGGCCGTAATGCCCCACCCAAGCCCCTGGCCCGCGCGAAACAAATCGTCCACGGCTGCTCGCATCAGCGGCACGGCACCTTCCAGTCGCCCCGCCTGGCCCTCTCCCGCGCCATGAACACATCGATGGTCGGCAATTCGCTCAGGTGGAACCTGTCATGAAGGCACATGCCGCGGACATCCGCCAATATCTCCAAGCTGCGCTCGCGGTCCGCGCAGTCTTGATGGACCAGTGCAAAGCCGTACACCAATCTGGCGTTGCCGAGCGCGATATTGTCTACCGATCCCTCGGCGATCCGCAGCGCTTCCTCGATCTCGCGCAGCGCGAAGTCGTCCGCCAGCAACAACCCGTTCGTTATCGACGGACCGTACTTGCCGTTGATCACGAAAGCGTGTGACACGGCGTCGGTCGCGCGGGCGATCGCCACGGCGCGGTCGAAGTCGTCTCGCCACCCAGGCAGACCGATCCATGATCGGACGATGCCGCGCAACACCAACGTCACTGCCAATGGCGACCAACCAAGGAAGTTGCCCTTGATGGGGTCGTCACTCGCGAGACCGATGACGGTCTGTGCCCACCGCAGCGCATCGGCCATCTCGCCGGCCTGAGCCTTCGCGAAGATCGCTCCGAACGAAAGCCCGACCGGTCAATGTCGAATCCCCGATCGACTCGAGCAGGGCCATGTATTCGGATGCCAGCTGCGACGCTTCGCGCACACGAGCTTGGAACATGAGCTCCATCAGCAACCCAGCCATGCCCATAGCCAGTGACGCCTTGTCCCCGGCTTCCATGCAGAGCTGCTGGAGCTCCTCGAATCGGGTCCCAGAACTCCAATCACCGACTCGCCAGCCGTTGGCGCACAACCGGGTACGGGGAGCGATGCGCAACGCCAGCCGGTCCGGGTGATCGGCGGACAGTGAGTCGGCAATCTGGCGTGCACGCTGCCAGCTCAGAACCGCCGCTACGATATCGCGGCTGGTCGACCACGCGCCAGCGCGCATGTGCCACGCATACGCCTCCCCCAGGTCACCCGCGGCTTCGAGATGCTCGGCGATGAGCGCCGCGTCCTCATCGGTCGAGGTCCGCGCTTCGATCGCACTGGCCAGCCGCCGGTGCAGCTCTGCGCGATCGGCCTTGAGCTGCGACGCATAGGCCACCGTGCGGATTAATGGGTGGCGAAACGCGTACTCGGCGCGAGGGGTGAACTTCACCTGATC
>DASWBF010000088.1:0-9450 GCA_036390735.1 Mycobacterium sp.
CGCCGGGCTACTTATCAGAGGTCCATCACGTCAACGAATGGGCCGTGCACCACCGCACCGACATCGACGACCTGACATTCGCCTGCGGACCCTGTCACAAGCTGCTCGACGACGACGGCTGGACCACCCGAAAAAACGCCGACGGCGTCACCGAATGGATTCCGCCGCCCCATCTGGATTTCGGCAAACCCAGAACCAACGGCTACTGGCACCCCCAACGCTACTTCCGACTCGACGACAACGTCGACGACGGCGACCCTCCGTAGCCGCTGATGCTCGATGTTTGCCAAATCCGCCGGTGGCTACCCAGGGACAGAGCCACCAGCGAAGGAGGGCTTGCGATGTCCGCAACGACACGGCAGACGCATCAGACCGCAGCAGCAGATCAATGGGTGATCCCTGTGATCGTCGCGGCCTGGATCGTCGTTCTGCTCAGCGGCTTCTTGGTGCTTGTATAGAGGGAACATTTCCGCAGCTGACGAGCGTTGGGCTAAGCATGGCAACCCAAGACATCACCACCGATCAGTTCAACGAGACCATCAACGACAACGAGGTCGTGCTGGTGGATTTCTGGGCGTCCTGGTGCGGCCCGTGCAAGCAGTTCGCGCCGACGTTCGAGGCGTCTTCGAAGAAGCACCCGAACGTCGTGTACGCGAAGGTCGACACCGAGGCCGAGCAAGAACTCGCGGCGCGTGCACAGATTCGTGCCATCCCTACGCTAATGGCCTTCAAGAAGGGCACGCTGGTGTTCAACCAAGCCGGCGCCCTGACCCCGCCCATGCTCGAGGATCTTGTTCAGCAGATCGAGGCCCTCGACGTCGAAGCCGCCCTCGCCGCCCAGAACGACGGCGAACAGGCATAACCGGCGGCACGCGATAGCGTGCAACCCGTGAACAACGACTTCGTCCTGGTCGACCGCCCACGCCCGAACATCGCGCTGATCACGCTGAACCGGCCCGAGCGGATGAACTCAATGGCGTTCGAAGTGATGGTTCCGCTCAGGAGCGTCATCGAAGAGGTCTCCTACGACAACGACGTCCGCGTCGTCGTCCTCACCGGCGCGGGCCGCGGATTCTCGTCCGGCGCCGACCACAAGTCCGCCGGATCCGTCCCGCACATCGACGGGCTCACCCGGCCCACCTTCGCGCTGCGCTCGATGGAAGTCCTCGACGACGTGATCCTCGGCCTGCGGCGCATGCATCAACCCGTCGTTGCCGCCGTCAACGGGCCGGCGATCGGCGGCGGCCTGTGCCTGGCCCTTGCCGCCGACATCCGCATCGCGTCGACGCAGGCCTACTTCCGCGCCGCCGGCATCAAGAACGGCCTGACCGCCAGCGAACTCGGGCTCAGCTACCTACTCCCACGAGCGATCGGGTCATCGCGAGCGTTCGAGATCATGCTCACCGGCCGCGACGTCGACGCCGATGAAGCCGAGCGCATCGGTTTGGTCTCCCGCAAGGTACCCGCAGACGAGCTGCTGGACACCTGCTATCAGATCGGCGAGCAGATCGCCGCGTTCTCCCGGCCCGGAATTGAGTTGACCAAGCGCACGCTGTGGACTGGACTCGACGCCGGTAGCCTCGAAGGGCACATGCAGGCCGAAGGTCTGGGACAGCTCTTCGTGCGCCTGCTCACCGCAACTTCGAAGAGGCCGTCGCCGCGCGTGCCGAGAAACGCACACCGACCTTCACCGACGACAAGTAGGGGACTTACGCCGTGATCACCGCAACGAACCTGGAGGTCCGCGCCGGCGCGCGGATTCTGCTGTCCGCGGCGGGTTCTGCGCTGCGAGTACAGCCCGGCGATCGCATCGGGTTGGTCGGTCGCAACGGGGCCGGCAAGACCACCACTATGCGCATCCTTGCCGGCGACGCCGAGCCGTACGCGGGCACCATCCACCGTAAGGGCGAAATCGGTTATCTCCCACAGGATCCCAAAGAGGGCAACCTCGAAGTCATCGCCCGCGATCGCGTGCTGTCCGCCCGCGGTCTCGACACCCTGATGGCCGACCTGGAAAAGCAACAGGCGCTGATGGCCGAAGTCGTCGACGACATCGAGCGCGATAAAGCCGTCCGCCGTTACGGCCAGCTCGAGGAGCGGTTCGCCGCGCTCGGCGGATACGTCGCCGAAAGCGAGGCCGCCCGCATCTGCGCGAGCCTCGGCCTGCCGGACCGCGTTCTGACGCAGCCGCTTCGCACGCTGTCCGGCGGCCAACGCCGCCGCGTCGAACTGGCCCGCATCCTGTTCGCCGCATCGGATACTGGCGCCGGCTCGGACACGACACTCCTCCTCGACGAGCCCACCAACCACCTTGACGCCGACTCGCTCGGCTGGCTAAGGGACTTCCTGCAGAACCACGCCGGCGGCCTCGTGGTGATCAGCCACAACGTCGACCTGCTTGCCGACGTCGTCAACAAGGTGTGGTTCCTCGACGCGGTGCGCAGCGAAATTGACGTCTACAACATGGGCTGGCACAAGTACCTCGACGCGCGGGCCACCGACGAACAACGCCGCCGCCGTGAACGGGCCAACGCCGAACGCAAAGCGGCGGCACTCAGGACCCAGGCGGCGAAGCTCGGCGCTAAAGCCACCAAAGCCGTTGCAGCGCAGAATATGCTGAGACGCGCGGACCGCATGATGGCCGCGCTGGACGACGAGCGGGTGGCCGACAAGGTCGCCCGGATCAAATTCCCGACACCAGCGCCGTGCGGGCGAACCCCATTGACAGCCAAGGGCCTGACGAAGAACTACGGCTCCCTGGAAGTGTTCAGCGGCGTCGATCTCGCGATCGACCGCGGGTCCAGGGTGGTGGTGCTCGGCCTCAACGGCGCGGGCAAGACCACGCTGTTAAGACTCCTGGCCGGCGTCGAGACCCCCGACACCGGTGTGCTCGAGCCCGGACACGGCTGCAGGATCGGCTATTTCGCACAGGAACACGACACGCTGGACAACATGGCGACCGTGTGGGAAAACATCCGGCACGCGGCACCGGACAGCGGCGAACAGGATCTGCGCGGGCTGCTCGGCGCATTCATGTTCAGCGGGCCGCAACTAGACCAGCGCGCCGGCACGCTGTCGGGCGGCGAGAAGACGCGCCTCGCGCTCGCCGGCCTGGTGGCGTCGACCGCGAACGTGCTTTTGCTCGACGAGCCGACCAACAACCTCGACCCCGCATCACGCGAACAGGTGCTCGACGCGCTGCGCAGCTACTGCGGCGCTGTCGTGCTGGTCACCCACGACCCCGGCGCCGCCGAGGCCCTCGCCCCGCAACGCGTGGTGCTGCTTCCCGACGGCACCGAAGACTACTGGTCCGAGGACTACCGCGACCTGATCGAGCTGGCCTGAAACGGCAACTCATTTCACCAATTCCGCCCGTCGCCGAGCCGCGTTCCCTACCCTCGAGGAACGGGTGCTCACACAGCGGGGAGAAGGCGATGAGGAATCCGGACAAGGGTCGCGAGGACTTGCTACACCAGCTTCGGGATCAATACGAGCACGGCGCGAGCATCAGGAAGCTGGTGGCGTCGACCGGTCGTTCCTACGGTTCGATTCACAGCATGTTGCGCGAATCGGGCACGACGATGCGCGGCCGCGGCGGCCCGAACCACACCCGCAGACGAGCCAGTTGACGCGTTTTCTTCTGCTCCTCGCGTCCGCTAGCGATTCCGCACTGACTCCTCGACCAGATCGAGGACCGCTGACAGCCGCGCCGGCTCCTCCCCGGACGCGAGCCGTGCCACCAACCCGTCGAGCACCAGGTCGAGGTAACACTGCAGAACGTCGCCGGGAACGTCGTCACGCAACCGCCCCGCTTTGCGCTGCCGTCGTAGCCGCGCAGATGTCGCGGCCGACAGCTCCGCGGATCGCTCCGCCCAGCCGCGGTGGAACGCCGGATCGTTACGCAGTTTGCGTGCGATCTCCAAACGTGTTGCGAGCCAGTCGAATTGATCTGGATTGGCGAGCATCTCCCGCATCACCTGAATCAGTCCCTCGCGCGATGCGACGTCGGCCATCCGCTCGGCGTCTTCGCGAGCCAGCTCGAAAAACAGTGCGTCCTTGTCCCGGAAGTGATGGAAGATCGCACCGCGCGACAGCCCGATCGACTGCTCTAGACGACGTACCGTGGCCCTGTCATAGCCGTGCTGTGCAAAGCACCGGCGGGCGCCGTCGAGGATCTGACGGCGACGAGCCGCCAGATGTTCCTCGCTGACTCGGGGCATCGTCCGCGGCCGCTCAGGACTTCAGCATGCTGCGCAACACGTACTGCAGGATGCCGCCGTTGCGGTAGTAGTCGGCTTCACCGGGAGTGTCGATGCGCACCACCGCGTCGAACTCGACGTCACCGGCTTTGACGTGCACCATCTTCGGTGTCTTGCCGTCGTTGAGTTCCTCGATTCCGGTGATGTCGTAGGCCTCGGTGCCATCCAGCCCCAGCGACTCGGCTGACTTACCCTCAGGGAACTGCAGCGGGATCACGCCCATGCCGATCAGGTTCGAGCGATGGATGCGCTCGAACGACTCGGCAATCACCGCGCGCACCCCGAGCAGCCGGGTGCCCTTGGCGGCCCAGTCGCGCGACGACCCGGAGCCGTACTCCTTGCCGCCCAGCACGACGAGCGGAATGTCTTGTTCCGCATAGTGTTGCGCCGCGTCGTAGATGAACTCCTGCGGCCCGTCATCTTGGGTGAAGTCGCGGGTGTAGCCACCTGACACGTCGTCGAGCAGAAGGTTCTTCAACCGGATGTTGGCGAACGTGCCGCGGATCATGACCTCGTGGTTGCCGCGCCGCGAGCCGTAGGAGTTGTAGTCATTCTTGTCCACTCCGTGCTCGTCCAGGTACTGCGCGGCCGGGGTGCCCGGCTTGATGCTGCCCGCCGGCGAAATGTGGTCGGTGGTCACCGAATCGCCGAGCAGCGCCAGCACCCGAGCGTCCTGGATGTCGCTGACCGGCTCGGGCTCTTCGGGCATCCCGTCGAAGTACGGCGGCTTGCGCACATACGTCGAATCCTCGTCCCACTCGAACGTGTTGCCCTCCGGCGTCGGCAGGTTGCGCCAGCGGTCGTCGCCCTTGAACACGTCCGCGTAGTTCTTGACGAACATCTCCTGGTTGATCGACGACTTGATCGTCTCGTTGATGTCCTCGCTCGCCGGCCAGATGTCCTTCAGGTAGACGTCGTTACCGTCCTCGTCGAGACCAAGCGAGTCGTTCTCGAAGTCGAAATCCATCGTTCCGGCAAGCGCGTACGCGATCACGAGCGGGGGAGACGCGAGGTAGTTCATCTTGACGTCCGGGTTGATCCGGCCCTCGAAGTTGCGGTTACCGGACAACACCGCGGTGACCGCCAGGTCGTTGTCGTTGACGGCCTGCGAGATCTCGTCCGGCAGTGGTCCCGAGTTGCCGATACACGTCGTGCAACCGTAGCCGACCAGGTAGAAACCCAGCTTCTCCAGATACGGTGTCAGCCCGGCCTTCTCGTAGTAGTCGGTGACGACCTGCGATCCCGGCGCGAGCGATGTCTTCACCCACGGCTTCGACTCGAGCCCCTTCTCGACCGCGTTCTTGGCCAACAGGGCCGCGCCCAGCATCACCTCGGGGTTGGAGGTATTGGTGCACGACGTGATCGCCGCGATCACCACCGCGCCGTGGTCCAACGTGAAGTCGCCGCGTTCCGCTGACTTCACCTTCACCGGGTTGGAGTCCCGGCCCTCAGACTTGTTGGCCGCCGACCGCACGTCGGCCTCGCCGTCGTCGGCGTAGCGGAGGGATGCGGGATCACTGGCCGGGAACGTCTCGTCGACCGCCTCGTCGACTTTGGAGTACTCCTCTTTCTTCGGGTCGTCGCCGACGTAGTCCTTGATGTCCCTGCGGAAGCACGCCTTCGCGGTCTTCAACGGGATGCGGTCCTGCGGACGCTTCGGGCCGGCGATCGACGGTTCGACGCTGGCCAGGTCCAACTCGGTGTACTCGGAGAACTTCGGCTCCTTGTCCGGCTCGTGCCACATGCCTTGTTCCTTGGTGTAGGCCTCGACGAGCTCGCACTGCTCGTCGCTGCGGCCGGTCATCTTCAGGTAGTCGATGGTGACTTGGTCGACCGGGAAAATCGCTGCGGTGGAACCGAATTCGGGGCTCATATTTCCCAGCGTTGCGCGGTTGGCCAGCGGCACCTCGGCCACGCCCTCGCCGTAGAACTCGACGAACTTGCCCACCACGCCGTGCTCGCGCAGCATCTGAGTGACCGTCAGGACCACGTCGGTGGCCGTGACGCCGGGCTTGATTTCGCCGGTCAGCTTGAAGCCGACGACGCGGGGGATGAGCATCGACACCGGCTGACCGAGCATCGCGGCCTCGGCCTCGATGCCGCCGACGCCCCAGCCCAGCACGCCGAGCCCGTTGACCATCGTGGTGTGCGAGTCGGTGCCGACACAGGTGTCGGGATAGGCCACTCCGTCGCGCTCCATCACGACGCTCGCCAGGTACTCGATGTTCACCTGGTGGACGATGCCGGTGCCCGGAGGCACCACCTTGAAGTCGCTGAAGGCGCCCTGGCCCCAGCGCAAGAACTGGTAGCGCTCGCCGTTGCGCTCGTACTCGATCTCGACGTTGCGCTCGAACGCGTCGGCGCGGCCGAACAGGTCCGCGATCACCGAGTGGTCGATCACCAGGTCGGCCGGTGCCAGCGGGTTCACCTTGTCGGCATCGCCGCCCAGATCGTCGATCGCCTCGCGCATGGTCGCCAGGTCGACGATGCACGGCACGCCGGTGAAGTCCTGCATGATCACCCGCGCCGGCGTGTACTGGATTTCGACGCTCGGCTCCGCCTCGGGATCCCAGTTCGCGATCGCCTCGATGTGCTCTTTCGTGATGTTCAAGCCGTCCTCGTTGCGAAGCAGGTTCTCGGCCAGCACCTTCAGGCTGTAGGGGAGTTTCTCGGCGCCTTTGACGGCGTCGAGGCGATAGATTTCATAGCTCTTGTCGCCGACCTTCAGGGTGTCGCGGGCTTCGAAAGAGTTAGGGGACGAATTGTCCGAATTACCGCTGCTCACATTCACTCCCAGTTAAGTTGTCGGCCGGCGGCGGGCTGTGTCGCCGGCACTTCCGATCCTAACAGTACGCTTGTCCTTTTTCACCAGGCGGTGTCGGTCTTCAAGGGGGTGTACCCACTTCGTCGTCTGCTCTTCGCGCGAGCGCTCATCGCCGCGGTACGGTCATGGCCGTGACGATGCCGCAGATTCCTCTCTATATCCCTGCGGAGGTGTGCGCGACCGTCGGCGAGTCCCCGGCGACGCCACCGGACCAGTGCATGAGCAAAGTGATGGTCGACGTCCGCGACGACGGAGTGAGCGCGCCCAAGGACGCCGACGTCGCCGGCCTTCGACAGGTTGTTGCCGACGCCAAAAAGGACGGCATCGACCTCAAGGTCGTCGTGATGTCGCAGAGCCCGCCGATCGACACCCCGCTTCGCGACATCGCCACCGAGGTCGGCAAGGCCAACCCGGGTTCCACGGTCCTTGTCATCAGTCCCGGCTGGGCCGGCACCTACAGCACGAGCTACGACCGGGTGACCCTGGAAGCCGGCCAGGACGTCGCCAAGACCGCCGGTAACCCGGTCCAAGCGACGAAGAACTTCGTCAGTCAGCTCCAGACCCCGGATTTCCCGTGGACAGCGCTGACGATCGTTCTCGTGATCGGAGTCGCACTCGCGACGGTGCTCACCCGGGTGCTCCAGGTGCGCAGCAGACGTGACGCGCCCGCCGACACCACACCTGCGTCACCCGCTGAATCGACGGCCTGACGCCGCGCTTATTTCGCATTTCAAGCGGGCGGAATTGTCGCCCAGATAACTAATTGGTCACAGCAACCTCAATTACATTCTTGTAGTTTGTGACCAAAGTTTCGTCAGTGTCAAAAGTGACGTACGGTGCCCTTGACTACTTATGTTGTAGAAGTGTTTCCAGTGATCTGGACGCCGATAGGGAGACAAAGTCGTATGACACGCACCCGTCACTCGGTATGCGCGGCCGCAGTGGCCGTCGGGCTGTTGTTGTCGACCCCGGGACTGGCGGCCGCTGAACCCGTCCCGGCCGGGCCGAACGACATCGCGACTCTGATCGCAGCCGTCGCCAACGCGAACCAACAGCTCCAGGACATCGGCGCCGCGGTGCAAACCCGTCAGGAGGCGGTGAACAAGGCGATCGTCGACGTGCAGACCGCGCGGGATCAGGCCGACGCGGCCAAGGCGGACGTGGCGGCCAGCCAGCGCGCAGTTGAAGACGCCAATGCGGCGATCGCGGCGGCGCAGCAGCGCGTCGACACATACGCGGCCTCTGCGTACATCAATGGACCGTCGGCGTTCTACCTGACGGCGACGACTCCTGAGGACCTGATCGCAACGGCCTCGGCCGGCGAGACACTGGCGCTCAGCGCCAAGCAGACGCTGGCCGACCTGCAGCGCGCGCGCACCGAGCAGGTCAACAGGGACTCGGCGGCACGGGCGGCGCAGCAGAGAGCCGATCAGGCGGCGGCCGACGCCCAGCGCAGCCAGGAAGAGGCCGTCGCGGCCCTGACCGACGCGCAGCGCGAGTTCGGCGACCAGAAGGCGCAGGTCGACCGGCTGGCCGCCGAGCGCAATGCCGCGCAAGCGCGCCTGGACGCCGCCCGCGCGACGTGGTCGACGCAGGCCGCCACCGTGCCGGCACCCGGGGCCCCCGCAGTCGCGGCTCCCGCACCGGCGGATCGCTGGGACGCCCCTGCCGCGAATACGCCCGCGCCGCAAGCCAACTCGCGCAACTGGGACGCCAGTCCATGGGATCCGCTGCTGCCCGCGATCCCCAGCGCGTTCGTCAGCGGCGACCCGATCGCGATCATCAACGCGGTGCTCGGGATCTCGGCGACCTCGTCGCAGGTCACCGCGGATCTCGGCCGCAAGTTCCTGACGCGGCTGGGCATCCTGAAGCCCACCGACACGGGCATCACCAACGGGCAGATCTCGCGGGTGTACGGGCGGCAGGCCTCCGAGTACGTGATCCAGCGGGGCATGTCGCAGATCGGCGTGCCGTACTCGTGGGGCGGCGGAACCGCCGCCGGGGCCAGCATCGGCCAAGGCGACGCCACTGTGGGCTTCGACTGCTCAGGACTGGTTCTGTACTCGTTCGCCGGTGTCGGGATCAAGCTGCCACACTACTCCGGCGCTCAATACGACATGGGCCGCAAGATCCCGGCAGCCCAGATGCGCCGCGGCGACGTCATCTTCTACGGCCCCGGCGGCAGCCAGCACGTGACCATCTACCTCGGCAACGGCCAGATGCTGGAGGCCCAACAATCCGGAGTGCCGGTGAAAGTCTCGCCGGTGCGCACCAGCGGCATGACGCCGTACGTCGTGCGCTACATCGAATACTGACCAGGAGGGGAAGCGCTTTTGCGTCCGACTCGTCTGCTGCGGATCGTCGGTG
>DASWBF010000089.1:0-4399 GCA_036390735.1 Mycobacterium sp.
CACGCGATTTGGCGGTTCGAATCCGGAAGACCGTTCCCAGACGACGGCGGGGCGAGGTTGTAGTACCCGGCTCTCATCCAACCCGTTTTTGTCACGTGACGGTTTTAGCCAACCCATAGGGGCCAGGCCCTGATTGGCCACCATCACTTTTAAGGGCCGCACGCCGCGCACGCCACTCGGCCGCGGTCTTGTCATCGCCTCGGCCCGCTCGATCTGCCCTTCAAATCCAAGCGATATCGCCATGGCTCGGTAGCGGTCCCGATGGTCTCGAGAGGAGGCTTCATCGCCGTGGGCTCGAGCCAGCAGCGCGCGCAGCCGTAGCAGTGCTATCTCGTGCAGCACGAATCCGGGGTGGGTCGGGACGGCAGCCAGCCGGTCGATCGCGGCCTGCGCATCCTCGAAAGATCTCCGTCGCCGGCGCGTTGCCACTGTGCTCCCACCAATACGGAGGTGGCCAGGGCACTCCAAGACAGACCGGTCTGAGTCAGGCTGACCGGTTCAGTATTGCCGAATGCCGGGCAGGTGACGGGTCGGGGCGGTCCGCGCTGCCGACTACGTCCCGAGGTACTCGTGGATTTGGCGGATCGCCATCGATCCCTCGCCGACCGCGGAGGCCACCCGTTTGACCGAGCCGCTACGCACGTCTCCCGCCGCGAACACACCGGGCTGGCTGGTTTCCAGCATCATCGGCTGGCGCTGGGTGCTGCGCCGGGCACCGTCGGCGTTCGAATACAGCGCTGCCGGACCGGTCGGCACGAAGCCGCGGTCGTCGAGTTCGATGGCGCCGGCGAGCCATGAGGTGTTGGGATCCGCGCCGATGAAGACGAACAGGGCGCGGGTCTGGATCGACTGCCGCTCGCCTGTTCGTTTGTCCTCGGTCACCACCGCCGTGAGTGCACCGTTGCCGTGCACCTCCCGGATCTCGGTGCACGACCGGACGGTCACGCGGGGGTGCCGGTTGATCGGGTCGACGAGATACCGGGACATGGTTTTGTTCAGGTCGTCGCCGCGGATCACCAGGTACACCCGGGAAACCCGCGCGGCGAGGAAGATCGCCGCCTGGCCCGCGGAGTTACCACCCCCGACGATGACGACCGGCCCGGTGCCGCACATCAACGCCTCTTGAAAGGTGGCGGCGTAGTACACGCCGTTGCCCTCGAACGATTCGATTCCCGGGACGGCGAGCCTTCGATACCTGGCTCCCGTGGCCAGCACCACGGCCCTGGCCACCACCGACCCACCGTCCGCGAGCGTTACCCGGTGCTGGCCGCCGCCGGATTCCAGCCGGGTGATCTCCGCGGAGACGATGATCCGCGCTCCGAACTTGCCGGCCTGCAGAACTGCCCGTTCGGCAAGGTCGGCTCCGGAGATTCCGCCGGGGAATCCGAGATAGTTCTCGATCTTCGACGACGTCCCGGCCTGCCCGCCGGTTGCGATCCGCTCCATGGCCGCCGTGGTCAGGCCGTCCGACGCGGCATACACCGCAGCGCCCAGCCCCGCCGGACCGGCGCCCACCACGACGACGTCGGATTCGTCGGGCACCGTGTCGGGTACCGGCAGTCCCACCCGGCGGGCCAGCTCGGTGTTGGTCGGGTTGCGCAGCACCTCACCGCCCCAGATCACCACCGGGGTGTCCTGGGGCGATACTCCGAACCGCTGCAGCAGCCGTTCGGCGTGCTTGTCACGTTCCAGGTCAAGCCAGCGGTGCGGCAATCGGTTTCGCGCGGCGAACTCGCGCAACCGGGCGGTGTCCGGCGAATAGCAGGAGCCGATGATCCGGAATCCGGATCCCTCCTGAATGAGCAGCGAGCGGCGCAACAGATACGCGCGCAGGATGAGGTCACTGAGCACCGGATCGTGGGCGACCAGGGCCCGCACCCGCTCTGTCGGGACCACCAGCACTTCGCCGGGTTCCACCGCTTCGGCTGTGTAGAACGCCGCTTGGCCTTCGAGGTCGCCCAGCTCCCCGAGAAACCGCCCGGGGCCGTGCACCCGGATCACGTGCCGATTGCCCGCGTCGTCCGTGGTGGTGACGGCGACTTTGCCGGACAGAATGACGAAAAAGTAGTCGGAGCGCTCACCCTCGCGGACCAGCTTCTCTCCCGCTTTGACTGCTCGCCGGGCGCCGCCCGCCTCGAGCCTGGCAATCTGATCGTCAGACAGTCGCGGGTACGCGCCGTATATGTCGGGGGATTCGGCCAGCGGAATCGATGTGCGCTGGTCGATGGCGACCTCAAACATAGTTCTCATGGACGTAGCACCAGCGCCAGTTCTCGCCGGGCTCCATGGACTGCACGACCGGGTGCCCGATGGTGCCGGCGTGCGCCCGGGCATGCCGCATCGGTGACGAGTCGCAGCAGCCGACATGCCCGCACGTCAGGCACAGCCGTAGGTGCACCCACGGTGTGCCGAGCCGCAGACATTCCTCGCAGCCGTTCGTGCGCGGGCGCACCTGGCGGATCGCCGCCACGTGTGGATCGATATCCATGGATGTCATGACCGTGCCTCCTTCGCGCTGCCGGCCGATAGCGCCTGGTCCAGCCAATTGCGCAGCGCCGCAACGGGAGCGGCACCCGCTTGCCGCGCCAGTATTTGCCCGTGGTCAAGGAGCAGCAGTGTCGGCACCGCCTGCACCGTGAACCGCTGCGAAATCGCCGGTGCCTTGTCCACGTCGACCTTGACAAGTTTGAGTTGTCCGGCGCGTTCGGTGGCGAGCTGCTCCAGCGCCGGGCTCACCATCCGGCACGGTCCGCACCAGGTCGCCCATAGGTCGACAAGCACTGGAACCGAGGACTTTTCGGCAACGGCGGCGAAGTCCCCGTCGCCGGCCGCGGCGATCCACGGCAGCCACTGGTGACCGTTGGCGCACCGGGGCTTTCCCGCGGCCGCCGCGGGTACCCGGTTGCGCTTTCCGCAGTGCGGGCATTTCACGATGTCGGTTTCCATGGCGCTTCCTCCGTCAGGCCGCCAGGGCCGGTTCCGAATAGCCCACGGCGAGTTCGCCAGTCTCGACGGTGATGCGGATCTTTCCACCGCCCGTGATGTCGCCGCGCAGCAACGCCCGGCCGATCTTGGTTTCCACCTCGTGGGCGATGTAGCGGCGTAGCGGCCGCGCCCCGTACACCGGGTCGTAGCCGTGTTCGGCGATCTTCCGGCGCGCCTCGACACTGATATCGAGATCAATCTGCCTTTCCGCCAACCGATCCCGCAGCTCGGCCAGCTGCAGCTCGACGATCCGCTCGATCTGCGGCATCGACAGCGGAGTGAACAACACGATGTCGTCGACCCGGTTGAGAAACTCGGGCCGGAAGTGCCCGCGCAACTCGGCCATCACCCGGTCGCGCGCGTCCGGCTTGATCTCGCCGTCCGCGGTGACGCCGTCGAGCAGATAGTGCGAGCCGATGTTGGAGGTCATGATGACCACGGTGTTGCGAAAATCGACCTGACGCCCCTGCGCATCGGTGAGCCGGCCGTTGTCGAGCACCTGCAGCAGGGTGTTGAACACATCAGTGTGCGCCTTTTCGATCTCGTCGAACAGCACCACCGAGTAGGGCTTGCGGCGCACCGCTTCGGTGAGCTGACCACCCTCGTCGTAGCCGACGTATCCCGGTGGCGCACCGACCAGTCGGCTCACCGTGTGCCGCTCTTGGTACTCGCTCATGTCCAAACGGACCATGTTGTCCTCGCTGTCGAACAGCGCGGCGGCCAACGTTTTCGCGAGTTCGGTCTTACCGACCCCGGTGGGTCCGAGGAAGATGAACGAGCCGATCGGGCGGCGAGGATCCCGGATTCCGGCGCGGGCCCGGATCACCGCATCGGCGACCAGCTGGACCGCTTCTTCCTGGCCGATCACCCGCTCATGCAGGATCTCGTCGAGTCGCAGCAGCTTCTCGCGCTCACCCTCCTGCAGCCGCGACACCGGGATGCCCGTCCATACCGACACGATCTCGGCGATCTCGTCCTCGGTGACGACCTCGCGGAGCAACGGCCTCTCGCCCTGCTTGCCTCTCAACTGCTCCTCGGCGGCCTGCAGTTTGCGTTCCAGTTCACGCATCTGGCCGTAGCGCAGTTCCGCGGCCCGGTTGAGATCATAATTGCGCTCGGCTTCCTCGGCCTCCTGCCGCACCTGCTCGAGTTGCTCGCGAAGTTGCTGCACCCGCTTGATCGCCTGCCGTTCGGCGTCCCATTGCGCGTGCATGGCGTCGGCCTCAGCGCGCAGGTCGGCCAGCTCCCTGCGCAACTCTTCCAGGCGCGCCTTGCTCGCGGGATCGGATTCCTTGGCCAGCGATACTTCTTCGATCTCCAGTCGCGTCACGTGACGGGTGATCTCGTCCAATTCGGCTGGCAACGAGTCGATTTCGGTGCGCAGCCGCGCGCAAGCCTCGTCCACCAGGTCGAT
>DASWBF010000090.1:0-4203 GCA_036390735.1 Mycobacterium sp.
CCATCAGCGTCTTTCCCGACGAGGTCTATCAGGCTCCGCGGAGCTGGGCGGAGCAGGCGTATCCCAACCTCATCCACTATAACCAGGTCGACAAGGGCGGGCACTTCGCCGCCTGGGAACAGCCCGAGCTGTTCTGCGACGAGGTTCGCGTCGGCTTCCGGTCGCTCCGGTAGGTCACCGTGTCTCGTGTGCATATGCCCTCGCTCGGCGAGGCCGAGTGGCTCAACTCCGAGCCACCCGGCCCCGCCGGGCTTCGCGGCCGCGTGGTCCTGGTGAACTTCTGGACGCTGACCTGCATCAACTGGCTGCGCCAGCAACCCTACGTCCGCGCCTGGTCGCAGGCCCACCGGGACGACGGGCTGATCGTGACCGGCGTCCACACCCCGGAGTTCTCCTTCGAGCACGAAATCGACCGGGTCCGGCAGGCGGTGAAGGAGCGAGGAATCGACTACCCCGTCGCGGCCGACAACGACTACGCGATCTGGACCGCGTTCGGCAACCACTGCTGGCCGGCGCTGCACGTCGTCGACACGGACGGGATGATCCGCGACGAGCACTACGGCGAAGGACGCTACGAGCAGTCGGAGCGAACTATCCAGCGGCTCGTTGATCGGGCGCCCGCCTTCTACAGCGGTGTGGAGAACGACCTACACAAATGCGGTACCACCACCAGCTCTGACCGGAAGGCAGGCGTGGATCAATGTCCTTGCGCGTCTGTCCCGTGCCGCGGATGCGTCCCCGCCACACGACCGGCGGAACTACGACGGCGACAAGGCTGACCACGAGGAAACCTGGAGCAAGAAAATGGCGACGAACAGCATGGCCACCGACGGCACCCGAGTGCCGCGTGCACTGACCCACGACGAAGCAGCAACCCTGTTCGGGCGCACCATGACGCTGGTCGCAGGCACCACCGGGCTGTTCGCTCTCGGCGCCTACGTCGGCCGTAACGTGCCCCCACAGCTCGGCTGGCTGTGGTTCGTGGCTGCCTTCGTCACGCTGCTCGGCATCGATCGCGCGATACGCAGATCCGAACGCCTCGCCCTGACCCTGCTTTTCGCGTTCGGGGCTCTCCTGGGATTCGCGGTCGCCCCCACGATCGCCTACTACGCGGCGGCCGACCCGCAGGCTTTGTGGCAAGCCGGCGGGGCAACGGCGTTGTTCGTAGCCGGGTTCGGAGCCGCCGGCTACGCAACTAGCCACGATCTGTCGGCGCTCGCCCGCTACCTCTTTCTCGCGCTGATCGCGCTGGTTCTCTTCGGCGTCGTCGCGATCTTCGTCCAGATTCCCGGGGCATCCCTCGTCTACGCGATCGTCGGCCTTGCCATCTTCGCCGGCCTCACAGCCTTCGACTTCCAGCGGCTGCGCCGCAGCAAGGACATCCGCACCGCACCGCTGCTCGCGGCGTCGATCTTCCTCGACATACTCAACGTCTTCCTGCTCCTTCTGTCGATCTTCGGCGGCCGCGATGAGTGACGGACGTGCCCGGCCGCTGACTCGCACAACGCCGCCGGGTGCCTGGGTAGCCCCAGTCAGCCGCTTCGCCCACCAACTAGAACCGGGAGCCACTATCGTGACCCGCAATCCGATGATGAAGTCCACCGCGACGATCCTCGGCGACGCTGACGGAGTAGCGCCGTGACCGCCCCAGCGAAATCCGGGCCAACTCGGGACACACCGCCGAAGCCGGCACCGCCGCCTCCGCCCGCGTGGCGGCCGTGGCTGCTGCCGATCGGCCTGCTGATCACGACAAGTCTGCTGTTCATCCCGGTCATGACCAGCCCCGCGCCGCCACAGCGACTCGCCTACAGCGACCTGCTCAACCAGGTCAATGCGGGCCACGTCACCTCGGTCAGCATCAACAACCTTGGCGCGGTGACCGGCCGGCTCGACAAGGACGGGGAGTTCACCAGCCAGATCCCTACCGCGCTCACGACCGGGACCAGCGACCTGCAGCAGACGCTCCTCGCGCACCACGTCACGATCACCGGCAAGCAGAGCAGTAACTCTGCCCTGCTCAACATCGCGCTCAGCTTCCTGCCGCTGCTGCTGATCATCGGGCTGTTTGTCTGGAGCGGCCGGGCCGCACGCCGGTCCCTGGGCGCCGGGATCGGCGGTATCGGCCGCTCCCGCGCCAAGATCACCGACGCGGAACGGCCCAGGACACGGTTCAGCGACGTCGCGGGATACGACGGCGCAAAGGAGGAGATCACCGAGGTCGTCGATTTCCTGCGCACTCCCGACCGGTATGCCAAGGCGGGCGCTGTGGGGCCGCGCGGCGTCTTGATGGTCGGGCCTCCGGGCACCGGCAAAACCCTGCTGGCGCGCGCCGTCGCCGGTGAGGCAGACGTGCCGTTCCTGTCGATCACCGGATCCGGATTCGTCGAGCTGTTCGTCGGGGTCGGCGCGTCACGGGTGCGTGATCTGTTCGCCGACGCCCGCAAACGGTCCCCCGCCATCATCTTCATAGACGAGATCGACGCCATCGGCGGACGCCGGGGCGGCTCGGCCTTCGCCACGAACGACGAACGCGAGCAGACACTCAATCAGCTGCTGGCCGAGATGGACGGCTTCGACAAGGAAGCAGACGTCGTGGTCCTCGCCGCCACCAACCGCCCCGAGACCCTCGACCCGGCATTGGTCCGACCGGGGCGGTTCGACCGGCAGGTCGTCGTACCGCTGCCGAACCAAGTGGAACGGGCAGAGATCCTGCGCGTTCATGCCTGCGGCAAGAACATCAGCCGCGACGTCGACCTCAATGTCAGTGCCCGTGCCACACCGGGATTTTCCGGTGCCGACCTGGCGAACCTGCTCAACGAGGCAGCGATCAATGCCGTGCGCGCGGACCGGGACGTGATCGACGCAGCCGACCTCGACGCGGCCCGCGACCGCATCCTGCTCGGCAGGCGCGATGCGTCCAACGCGCTCCTTCCCGAGGAGCGGCGATCGGTGGCGGTCCACGAGGCCGGTCACGCCCTGGTCGCAGCCCTGTCGCCGCACGCCGACCCCGTGGCCAAGGTGACCATCCTTCCCGCAGGTATGGCTCTCGGCGTCACCGAGCAGCTGCCCGAGGCCGAGCGGCACCTGTACACCGAGGGCTACCTGACCGACACGCTCGCCGTGCGCCTGGGTGGTCGCGCGGCCGAGCTGATCGCCCTGGGGGAAGGATCCACCGGCGCCTCGAACGACCTGGCTGACGACGGCCGGTGCGACACGGCTGGCGACCCGCATGGTGGTCGCGTTCGGACTGTCCGCGGAACTCGGCCCAGTCAGCTACACAACCGGAACCCAGGAGTACCTCGGCCCTGGCCAGCCCCAGCGACCGTACTCAGAAGAAACCCAACGATCGGTGGACCAAGAAGTCGCCCGTCTACTCCGCGAAGCGGAACAGACCTCCCTCGAACTGTTGCGGACACATCGCGACGCCCTCGACCGTCTCACCGAGATGCTCCTGACAGAAGAAACGGTCGACGGCAGCGTCGTCCTCGCGACCCTAGGCGACAACGCACTCCTGGCAACACTGCAACCGACCGGCGGTAACTGAGATGAACGACGCTGAAAGGTTGCCGACCTCATCACGCGGGTCACTCGACAGTGCCCAAGCTGATGAACAGCACGTCGGTTCCCGGTTGGACGGACGGCAAGTGACCAGCTGAATCGCGGGAACCCGTGACGGAGGTCCGCTCCCGCCGCCATCGCCGGGGCACGGACGGTGGCCGGTGAGCCTTCTGATCGACCACCTGCTCGGTGTCGCTCCCGCGGTCGCCTACGTCGTCATCGGCATCCTGATGTTCGCCGAGGCAGCGCTGTTCGCCGGGCTCGTTCTGCCGGGTGAGACCGCCGTCATCATCGGCGGGGTGCTGGCGGCTGCGCATCGGCTGTCGCTGCCCGCGTTACTGTGCGCGGCCGCGGCCAGATGCCATGCACGACGGTCCGGGTCTGTCACGCTGTCGGTCGCCTCGGCCAACGCCTGCTGGACCGCGCGGCGTCCCTCCACAGCCACCGACCGATACACCGCCGACCGGACCAGCGGATGCCGGAACGTCACACGGTCGCCGATCGCGAACAGCCCGTCTGTTTCCGCGCCAACCACCGCGACCGCGATCCCGAGTCGCTCGGATGCCCGCAGCAACGGCAGTGGATCGCCGACTGGCTCCGCCGCCGCGACCAGCAACAGGCGCCGCGCGTCGTCAGAGAGCGCCT
>DASWBF010000091.1:0-59228 GCA_036390735.1 Mycobacterium sp.
TGCGGCGTCGTCGACGAGCTCACTGACCGCGGTGAGTTGTTGCACCACTTGGGCTTTGGACACCCTGTCGATCTTGGTGACGACCACGACGAGCGTGGTGTTCGGAGCGACGGCCCGGATCTGCTCGACGATCCACCGGTCTCCCGGGCCTATTTCCTCGTCGGCCGGGATGCACAGGCAGATGACGTCGACCTCGCTGTAGGTGTTGCGCACCAGGTCGTTGAGCCGCTTGCCGAGCAGCGTGCGGGGCCGGTGCAGCCCCGGGGTGTCGACCAGCACGATCTGGAAGTTGTCGCGGTGCACGATGCCGCGGATGGTGTGGCGGGTGGTCTGCGGACGGTCCGACGTGATCGCGACCTTCGCGCCCACCAGCGCGTTCGTCAGCGTCGACTTGCCGGTGTTCGGCCGGCCGACGAAACAGACGAAACCGGACCGGAAGTCAGTCATGTTCGCTGGTCGCCGAACGTGAACACAGTGCGAAAAATGGGCCGAAAAGTCGCAGTGGCTTCACGTTCGGCGCCTCACACGACGTTCCCGGCGCGATCGGTGACGATGATCGCCGCGTCGGGCGAGAGTTCACGCACTGCCGCGACGCCGGCGTCGTCGGCGTCACCCCCCAGCAGCACGGCCGCCTCCAATGCGGTGGCACCGCTGGACACCGCCGCGGCGACCGCCGCCTGCAGCGCTGTCAGCTTGAGCGCCGACAGATCAACGGGTGCGGCGGCATACGTGCGGCCGTCGGCATCACGGACGGCCGCACCAGTGGACGCGTCCGCGCGAGCCATCGCGCCTCTGGCCAGCACCACCAGTTTCGCGTCCTCGTCATTCATTCCTGGCCGTTCCCCTTGCGCTTGTCCGGGCTCACGAGCACTGTGCCGATCCGCACCCGGCCGCGATGGTCATGCCCACCCTCGGCACGCAGTCGCAGCCCGTGCGACACCACCTCGGCCCCCGGCAGCGGCACGCGGCCCAGTTCGAGTGCCAACAGCCCGCCGACCGTGTCGACGTCGAGGTCCTCCTCGAATTCGACACCGTAGAGTTCGCCGACGTCCTCGATCGGCAGACGGGCGGACACCCGGAAATTCTTGTCCCCCAAGTCCTCTATCGGCGCGACTTCGTCGGTGTCGTATTCGTCGGCGATCTCGCCGACGATCTCCTCCAGCACGTCCTCGATCGTAGCCAGACCGGCGATCGCCCCGTACTCGTCGACTAGCAGCGCCATGTGGTTGCGGTTGCGCTGCATCTCCCGCAGCAGAGCATCGAGCGGCTTGGAGTCGGGCACGAACACCGCCGGACGCATCACCTCGGTCACCTTGGTGTCCCGGCCGCCGTTGCGGGAGTAATACGTCTGCTGGACAAGGTCTTTGAGATAGACGACGCCGACGACGTCGTCGACGTTCTCGCCGATCACCGGAATTCGGGAGTGCCCACTGCGCACGGCCAGCGACGTGGCCTGCCCTGCGTTCTTGTCGCTTTCGATCCACACCATCTCCGTGCGCGGCACCATGACCTCGCGGGCCGGGGTGTCGCCGAGCTCGAATACCGACTGGATCATCCGGCGCTCGTCGTCGGCGACCACACCGCGCTGCTGCGCCAAGTCCACAACCTCACGCAGCTCGATCTCGGACGCGAACGGACCGTTGCGAAAGCCACGGCCGGGGGTCAGCGCGTTGCCCAACAGCACCAGCAAGCGGCTGATGGGGGTCAGCAGCACCGAAATGGCTTGCAGCGGAACAGCAGATGCCAGCGCGATGGAGTACGCGTGCTGGCGTCCGAGGGTGCGCGGGGCCACCCCGATCGCGACGAAGCTGATCACCACCATCAGCGCCGCGGCGACCACCAGACCCCACTTCAGGCCGAGGTCATCCCACAGAAAGGCGACCAACAGGACCGTCGCGGCTGCCTCGCATGTAATGCGCAGCAGCACAATCAGGTTGACGTAGCGCGGGCGCTCGGCCATCACCCTTGCCAGGCGAACGGCACCCGGCCGCTCGTCGCGCACCAGCTCTTCGACCCGCGCCATCGACACCGTACTGAGTGCGGCGTCGATGGCCGCGAACAATCCGCCGAGCGCGATCAGCACGATCGCGCCCACCAGGGCACCGATGCCGGTCACGGTTCGTCGAAGTACCGCGACTTGTCCAGCAGCCGACGGTCTTTCTCGGTCTGGCGGTCCTGCTGGTACGCCTTCACCTGCTCGGCGACCCACTCCTCGAGCAGTTGGCGCTGCAGCGCGAACATCTCCTTCTCTTCCGCGGGCTCGCCATGGTCGAACCCGAGAAGATGTAGCACACCGTGAATGGTGAGCAGCGCCAGCTCGTGTCCCAGCGAATGTCCCGCAGCGGCGGCATGTTCCGCGGCGAACTCAGGGCACAACACGATGTCGCCGAGCACCGCCGGTCCGGGCTCGGGCGCATCAGGACGGCCGCCGGGTTCGAGCTCGTCCATCGGGAAGCTCATCACGTCGGTGGGACCCGGCAGGTCCATCCACCGCATGTGCAGATCGGCCATCGAGTTGAGGTCCAGCAGAACCATGGACAGCTCGGCGGCCGGGTGGACGTTCATCTTGTCGATGACGAACCGGGCGACGCTGATCAGCTCGTCCTCGGAGACGTCGAGCCCGGACTCGTTGGCGACCTCGATGGACATCAGCGTGTCCGGTGGGCGCGCCGTTGTGCACGGTTCATCGACAGCGACGAATCCTCCGCGCGGGCATAGGCGTCGACAATCTCAGAGACCAGCTGGTGGCGCACCACGTCGGCACTTGTCAACTCTGCGACGTGGATGTCGTCGATGCCGTCGAGGATACCCACTGCTGCACGCAATCCGGATGTCGCGCCACTGGGCAAGTCCACCTGCGTAACATCCCCTGTCACAACGATTTTCGAGCCGAAGCCGAGCCGGGTGAGGAACATCTTCATCTGCTCGGGGGTGGTGTTCTGCGCCTCGTCGAGAATGATGAACGCGTCATTAATAGTGCGCCCGCGCATGAAAGCCAGCGGCGCGACCTCAATTACACCGCCGCTCATCAGCTTTGGGATCACCTCGGGATCCATCATGTCGTGCAGGGCGTCGTACAGCGGACGCAGGTAAGGGTCGATCTTCTCGTACAGGGTGCCGGGCAGGAACCCAAGGCGCTCACCGGCTTCCACCGCGGGCCGGGTCAGGATGATCCGGGTGACCTGCTTGGTCTGAAGTGCGTTGACCGCCTTGGCCATTGCGAGATACGTCTTGCCCGTGCCGGCCGGGCCGATGGCGAACACGATCGTGTTCGCGTCGATGGCATCGACATAACGTTTCTGGTTGAGCGTCTTGGGCCGAATTGTCTTGCCGCGCCTGGACAAGATGTCAAGGCTGAGCACCTCGGCCGGTGACTCGTTGGCGTCGCCGGTCAGCATCGCGATGCTGTGACGTACCACCTCGGGCGTGAGGACTTGGCCGCCCGCCACCAACGCGATGAGCTCCGTGACGACGCGCTCGGCCAGCGCGACGTCAGCGGGTGAACCGGACAGCGTGACGGTGTTGCCGCGAGCATGCAGCTGCGCGGAGAGCACGCGTTCCATTGCGCGAAGGTTTTCGTCCGCGGAGCCAAGCAGGCCCACGATGAGGTCGGGCGGAACATCGATGCTGCTTCGAACGGTCGGTGCAGCGCTTGTCTCGCGGGGCGTCACGTGGTTACCAGAGCCTGCTTTCTTTCGTATGGCGGGCTTTACAACGAATGCCAGTCTACCGCCGGGCGCTCCGGTGTCCCAGCGAATACGGACCTGAGGGTCGCAGTACGTGGCAATATTCGTGGTTGTCGCAACCGCACGCGTGCGGGAGGGGAATACATGACGACGTCGCGCTTGGTATTCGATCCGTTCTCGCAGGAGTTCTTCGACAATCCGTACGAGATATACCGGCGGATGCGCGATGAAGAGCCGGTCTACTACGACGAAGAGCGCGACTTTTACGCGCTGACCCGTCACGAGGACGTGGCGGCAGCCTTCAAGAATTTCGAGACGTTCTCGTCGGCCTACGGCCTTGATCTGGCCATGGTGAAATCCGGAGGACCGCCACTGGACATCAAGCTCCTCCAACTCATGGATCCCCCGCAACACCGGCACATGGGAAGCGTGTTGAACAAGATGTTCACGCCGCGGGCCGTGCAAGCCCAGGAATCGATGATCACCGCGACGATCGACAAGTACCTCGACGCCATCGACGGCGATGAGTTCGACGCCGTGCAGCAGCTCACCGCGCCGTTCCCGGTCGAGGTGATCACGGCGATGCTCGGAGTGCCCGACGAGTACGTCCAGCAGGTGCGCCTGTGGGTAGACGCGACGCTGCACCGCGAGCCCGGCCAGATCGAGATGGGTGCAGCCGGTCTGCAGGCCGTCGTCGAACAGATGGCGTTCTATCACAGCCTGATACAGGAGCATCGGGACCAGCCCCGCGACGACCTGTTCAACATGCTCATCGAGGCCGAGATCGAACGCGACGACGGCGGAAAATCACACCTCAGTGATATCGAAATCGCCGGTTTCGCAACGCAACTCGGCGGAGCGGGTGCCGAGACGGTGACCAAGCTGCTCGGCAACGCCGTCTATCTGTTCGCCCGCAACCCCGACCAGTGGCAGAAGTTGCTCGACGACCGGAGCAAGATCCCGGCCGCAGTCGAGGAACTTCTGCGCTTCGAGCCGCCGGCACAGTACGACGTCCGCTGCTCCATCAGAGAGATCACCGTGCGCGGGGTGACGATTCCTCCGCGCAAACCCGTGTTCCTTCTCATCGGCTCGGCGAACCGCGATCCCCGCGCGTGGACGGACGTCGACACGTTCGACATCGACCGCAACCGCACCGAAGCCCAAAACCTCGGATTGGGCTACGGCATCCACAGTTGTCTCGGCGCAGCCCTGGCCCGGATGGAAAGCGCTATCGCGCTGGAGAAGCTGCCGGACTTCATGCCACGTTACGAAGTCGACTGGGATGGCTGCAGGCGCGTGCACATGCAAAACGTGATCGGCTGGTCCAACGTCCCCGTACGGATTATTCGCGAGCCCACCGCGTAGTCAGCACTCCCAACGCACCCAGCGCCACCGCCGCGGCTGTCGACGTGCGCAGGATCGTCGGGCCCAGTCGCACGGCAACCGCGCCGGCGGTCGTCAGCGCCTCGAGCTCCTCATCCGGGATTCCACCCTCCGGGCCGACCACAAGAACGATTGAATCAGCCTGCGCCACATGCTTTTCCGACAGCACCTCGGCCGCCGACTCGTGCAGGACGAGTGTGGTGTCGTCGGCGATGCGGGGTAGAAGTTCGGCGGTCGACACCGGGCCGCTGACCACCGGGATGTGCGCGCGACGCGACTGGCGAGCTGCGGACCGGGCGACCGCGCGCCACCGCCGCAGTCCCTTCTCCGCACGCGCGGAATCCCAGCGGGCCACGCATCGGGCCGCCTGCCAGGCGACGAACTCGTCAGCGCCGGCCTCGGTCGCCGATTCGATCGCCAGCTCCGACCTCTCCGCCTTCGGCAGCGCCTGCACCACCGTGACGGAGGGCTGTGCGGGCGGCACGCTCCACCGGCTCAGCACACGCGCGTGAAGCGCGCCGCGGTCGACGTCGGAGACCTCACATGACGCCAGCTCTCCGGCGCCGTCGCCGAGCAGCAGCTGTTCGCCGGGCCGAATCCGCCGCACGGTGGCGGCATGAAACCGTTCGTCACCCGACACCGTCGCAACCGCGCCCTCGGCGGGCAGCGCGTCGACGTAGAAGAGCGGCCCTCCCAAGTCAGCGACCGGTGAACGTCTCACGCAGGCGACTGAAGAATCCGCCGCCGCCGCCCGCGGCGTGCGGCGACTTCACCTCCGCCACGTCGTCACGACGCTTCTTCAGCTCGCGCAGCAGCTCGGCGTCGTGGTGATCCAGCCGGGTCGGCACCGTCACCTCGACGTGAACGTGCAGATCACCGCGCACTCCGGTGCGAAGATGCGGCATCCCGTGGCCGCGCAGCGTCACCACCGACCCGGGCTGCGTGCCTCCGGGAAGTTTGACCTCGGTGGGGCCATCGAGGATCGCGTCGACGGTCACATCGGTGCCGAGCGCGGCATCCACCATCGGCACCGAGACGGTGCAGTGCAGATCGTCGCTGTCGCGGATGAACACGTCGTGCTGCTGCTCGTGGACCTCCACGTAGAGATCTCCGGCAGGACCGCCTCCCGGGCCCACCTCACCCTGTGCAGCCAGCCGGATCCGCATCCCGTCGCCGACCCCGGCCGGGATCTTGACGCTGATCTCGCGGCGCGCCCGTACCCGCCCGTCGCCGCCGCACCGGTAGCAGGGGTCGAGGATGACCTCGCCGACACCCCGGCAGGTGGGGCACGGCCGTGACGTCATCACCTGACCGAGCAGCGAGCGCTGCACGCTCTGCACTTCGCCTCGTCCGCCGCACGTGTCGCAGCGCACCGGGTTGGAGTTGTCGTTGGTGCCCTTGCCTTGGCATTTGTCGCACAGCACGGCGGTGTCGACGGTGACCTGCTTGGTCACCCCGGTCGCGCATTCCTCGAGGTCCAGCCGCAGGCGCAACAGCGAGTCCGCGCCGGGCCGCACCCGCCCGATCGGCCCGCGGGATGCCGATCCGCCCCCGAAGAACGCCTCGAACACGTCGCCGAGGCCGCCGAAGCCGGTGCCGAATCCATTTCCGCTGGTCGCGGCGTTTTCCATCGGGTCGCCGCCCAAGTCGACGATGCGCCGCTTCTCCGGGTCGCTGAGCACCTCGTACGCGACGCTGATTTCCTTGAACCGCGCCTGGGCCCCCTCGTCGGGGTTGACGTCGGGATGAAGCTCGCGGGCCAGCTTCCGGTACGCGCGTTTGATCTCCGCGTCACTGGCGTTCCTGCTCACTCCGAGCAGCGCGTAGTAGTCCCGTGCCACGAGAACCTTTCTACCTACGACCTAAGACATCGCCGATGTACATGGCAACCGCAGCGACACTAGCGATAGTTCCCGGATAGTCCATTCGTGTGGGGCCGAGCACACCCATGCCGCCGTACACGTCGCCGTCGGCGCCGTAGGTGGTGGTGACCACCGAGGTGGCGGCCATCTCCTCGACCTCTGTCTCGTGGCCGATCCGCACTGTCACCTTGCCGGCCTGCTGCTGCGCCTGAAGCAGCCGCAGGACGACTACCTGCTCTTCGAGCGCCTCGAGGATCGACCGCAGCGAGCCGCCGAAGTCGGCGGTGTTGCGGGTCAGATTGGCGGTGCCGCCGAGCAGCAGCCGGTCTTCGGCGTGCTCGACCAGCGACTCCAGCAGCACGGTGGCCGACCGGCCCACCGCGTCGCCCAACGTGCCCTTGGGGCCGATCTCGGACGCCAGGTCGGCCACGGCCGCCGACGCCGCCGACAACCGCTTGCCGTCGAGCGCCTGGCCCAGCATGTCGCGCAGCTGGGCGAGCTGATGGTCGTCGATGACGTCGCCGAGCTCGACGACGCGCTGGTCGACGCGACCCGAGTCGGTGATCACCACGAGCAGCAACCGCGCCGGCGTCAGCGCCACCACCTCGACGTGCCGCACGGTGGACGACGACAGCGTCGGATACTGCACGACGGCGACCTGGCGGGTCAGCTGCGCGAGCAGCCGCACCGCGCGGCGCAGCACGTCGTCGAGATCCACGCCGGATTCCAGAAATCCCTGGATCGCGCGCCTCTCCGCGGTGGACAGCGGCTTGACGTCGTCGAGCCGGTCGACGAACTCGCGGTAGCCCTTCTCGGTGGGGATGCGACCCGAGCTGGTGTGAGGCTGGGCGATGTAGCCCTCGGCCTCCAGGACAGCCATGTCGTTGCGGACGGTTGCGCTGGATACGCCGAGGTTGTGCCGCTCGACCAACGTCTTCGACCCGATCGGCTCTTTGGTGGCGACGAAGTCGGCGACGATCGCGCGCAAGACGTCGAAACGACGATCTTCAGCATGTCCCATCGGATTCACCTCCCACTCGACCCATTTTACGGTGATCAATTGGGTGGATCCGCAGCGAGCACGCCAGCGTTCGGCGTTTGCGCCAAAGACGACTACCCTTCTCGACCAGTGATGAGCCGCTTGCGCGAAGAACAGAATGCAGTGATGAGCCGCTTGCGCGAAGAACAGAATGCAGTGATGAGCGATGATCTTTAAGGGCGTCCGCGACGGCAAGCCGTATCCCGATCACGGTTTGTCGTATCGCGATTGGGCTCAGATTCCCCCGCGACAGATCCGCCTCGACGAGTTGGTCACCACCACAACGGTGCTCGCGCTCGACCGGCTGCTCTCCGAGGACTCGACGTTCTACGGCGACCTGTTCCCACATGCGGTGAAGTGGAGGGGCGTGGTCTACCTCGAGGACGGCCTGCATCGCGCGGTGCGCGCCGCACTGCGAAACCGGGTGGTGCTGCACGCGCGGCTGCTGGACATGGACGAGCTGCAGGCGCAGCGGGCCTAGCTCGGCCGGTTGCGCTGCCACGGCCACGTCATCAGCGCCCACACAGCGAGGATCAGCGCGGCCGCGGTGAAGATGTAGACCGGCCACGGGCCGAGCACATCCAACATCGACGCGGTGGCTGGTTTGCGGTTGAGGAAACCGTAATTCGTTCCGGCGATCCTGTTGTACGTGAACGTGACGGCCGCCCAGATCGCGGTGGTGACGGCCGCGACCCGATAGCTGCGCCAGGTGGGCCGCATGCCCCGGCCCCAGGTCAGGTAGATCGCGGCCCAGACGACGAGCAAGTGAATGCTCCAGAACGCGAGGAAATGCAGGCTGGGGAAGTCCAGGCCGATGAGGACCGGCGACACCAGCGCTTGAGCACTCAGAACCAGCCCCCAGTAGTACGTGAGCGCGAACGCCCAGTGCCGCTGTGACCACAACGCGTAGGCCGCGGCGACGGTCGCGAGGTCGGTCAGGCGCAGCGGTACCGGTGGCGGGATGCGGGGGTCGAAGACCGAGTACATCAGCGCGGCGCCGTACACCGCGAAGGTCAGTGCCCCCAGGATGCGGCCGAGCAGCCGCGCTTGGGATTCGGATTGCCGGCGTCCCGCCCACACCAGTGCCACCGCTCCGATCACGAACACGGCCAGCACGGCCCAGTGCGACGGGCCGTACATGGAGAACTGACGCTCGGCGGACATCGAAGCTAACCGAGCAGCGTCCGGACCACACCGTCGGCCAGCAGGCGGCCGCGGTCGGTGAGCACCAGCCTGTCGGCGTCGCGCACCAACAACCCGTCAGCGATCGCGGTCTGTGCGCGCGCCATCTCCGCATCGTCCAGCGCGGCGGCCGGAAGCCCGCTGCGCATCCGGATCGACAGCATCACGGTTTCGGTGTGCGTCTCGACGGGCCCGAGCTCCTCGAACCCCGCGACCGGTAGTGCCCCTTCGGCAAGCGCGGCCGCATATGCGTTGGGGTGCTTGATATTCCACCACCGCGTCGATCCGACGAACCCGTGCGCGCCGGGGCCTGCGCCCCACCACTCGCCGCCGTTCCAGTAGCCGACGTTGTGCCGGCATTCGCCGCCGGGTCGGGCCCAGTTCGACACCTCGTACCAGTCGAAGCCGGCGTCGGCCATCTGTGCGTCGAGCAATTCGTAGCGGCGAGCCAGCACGTCGTCGTCGGGCGCGTCGACCTCGCCGCGACGCACTCGCCGTGCCAACGCGGTGCCGTCCTCGACGACCAGCGCGTAGGCCGACACATGGTCGACACCAGCCTCGACGGCCGTGTCCACCGAGCGCAGCAGATCGTCGTCGCTCTCCCCCGGCGTGCCGTAGATCAGGTCCAGGCTGACGTGCCGAAACCCGGCGGCAAGCGCCTCCTCGACAGCGGCCACCGCGCGTCCCGGTGAGTGGACGCGGTCCAGCACTCTCAACACGTGCGGCGTCACGGATTGCATGCCCAGTGACATTCGCGTGTACCCCGCGGCCAGCAGCGCGTCGAACAGTTCCGGGGACGTCGACTCCGGGTTGGCCTCGGTCGTCACTTCCGCGTCGGGCACCAGGCCGAAGTTCTCACGAACCGCGTCAAGCACCGCGGCCAGGCGGTCGGCACCCAGCACGGACGGGGTGCCGCCGCCGACGAACACGGTGTCGACGGGTTGGGCGCCGGCCAGTTCGGCCGCCAGCCGCAGCTCCGCGCGCAGCGCTTCTAGCCAGGCGTCCGGGTTCGCACCGCCCAGTTCGGCGGGCGTGTAGGTGTTGAAGTCGCAGTATCCGCACCGGGTGGCGCAGAACGGCACATGCACGTAGACGCCGAACTGACGGTCGGGCGTTCTCGTCATGCCCCGAGTCTGCCCGGCCCCGCGCCGAGACTGCCGTGGGCGAGGCACTTACTCGGACTTTTCCGCGCGGAATGCAAATTTCGGCGCGAGGGACAACCACTTTTGCTCACCCTGAGCGCAAATCTGGGCCGGTTAGGGCACACGCGGGTGCTCATGGCACAATGGCCACGTGACCGTCGCCAGCCTCCACCTCAACATCTCGTTGGTGGCGCGGCGGCATGTCGATTTCAAGCGCGTCTGTAGCTGTTGCTGTCTGCCTTGACGTCGTAGACCCGCCCACCTGAACTTCCAGCTGGCCGCCGGATCTGCGCCGCCGGACAGCCACCGGTGGATTGCGCGTTCCGAAGGCCGGCTCTGACGAGGAGCCACCACTCATGACACGGCCCACCACCAAGCGCAAAGGTGAAGGCCAATGGGCGCTCGGCTATCGCGAGCCGCTCAACGCCAACGAACAGAGCAAGAAAGACGACGCCCCGCTGAACGTGCGGGCGCGCATCGAGAACATCTACGCGCTGGGCGGATTCGACAGCATCGACAAGAGCGACCTGCGGGGCCGTTTCCGCTGGTGGGGCCTCTACACCCAGCGTGAGCAGGGCTACGACGGCACCTGGACCGGCGACGAGCACATCGAGACCATCGAGGCGAAGTACTTCATGATGCGGGTGCGCTGCGACGGCGGCGCGTTGACCGTCGAGCAGCTGCGCACGATCGGTGCGATCTCCACCGAGTTCGCGCGCGACACCGCCGACATCTCCGACCGCGAGAACGTGCAGTACCACTGGATTCGCGTGGAGGACGTGCCCGAGATCTGGCGCCGACTGGAGGCAGTCGGCCTGCAGACCACTGAGGCGTGCGGCGACTGCCCGCGCGTGGTGCTCGGCTCGCCGCTGGCCGGCGAGTCGCTCGACGAGGTGCTCGACGCTTCGCCGGCGGTCGACGAGATCGTGCGGCGCTACATCGGCAAGCCGGAGTACGCCAACCTCCCGCGCAAGTACAAGACCGCGATTTCCGGCCTGCAGGACGTCGTCCACGAGGTCAACGACATCGCGTTCATCGGCGTCAACCATCCCGAACACGGGCCCGGCCTGGACGTGTGGGTCGGCGGCGGGCTGTCCACGAACCCGATGCTCGGGCAGCGCCTGGGCGCGTGGGTGCCGCTGGACGAGGTTCCCGACGTGTGGGAGGCCATCACGTCGGCGTTCCGCGACTACGGCTACCGGCGGCTGCGGTCGAAGGCGCGGCTGAAGTTCTTGATCAAGGACTGGGGCGTCGAAAGGTTCCGGGAGGTCGTCGAGACGGAGTACCTGAAGCGTCCGCTGATCGACGGGCCGGCGCCCGAGCCGGCGGTACACCCGATCGACCACGTCGGGGTACAGCGACTGAAGAACGGACGCAACGCGGTCGGGGTGGCCCCGATCGCCGGGCGGGTATCGGGCACGATCCTGTCGAAGGTTGCCGACATCGCCGAGAACGCCGGCTCCGACCGGGTCCGGTTCACGCCGTACCAGAAGCTGATCGTGCTCGACGTGCCCGACGACAAGCTCGACGAGGCGGTCAGCAGCCTGGAGGCGCTCGGGCTGCCGTCGCAGCCGTCACACTGGCGGCGAAACCTGATGGCGTGCACCGGCATTGAGTACTGCAAGCTGTCGTTCGCCGAGACGCGGGTGCGCGCGCAGGGTCTGGTGCCGGAGTTGGAGAAGCGGCTCGAGGACATCAACGCCCAGCTCGACGTTCCCGTCACGATCAACATCAACGGCTGCCCGAACTCGTGCGCGCGCATCCAGGTCGCCGACATCGGGTTCAAGGGACAGATGGTCGACGACGGCGATGGGCCCGTCGAGGGATTCCAAGTGCACCTGGGCGGAAGCCTCGGGCTGGACAGCGGCTTCGGCCGCAAGCTGCGTCAGCACAAGGTGCTCAGCCACGACGTTGGCGACTACATCGAGCGGATAGTGCGCAACTTCGTGAAACAAAGAAGCGAAGGGGAGCGTTTCGCGACATGGGCCCTGCGAGCGGACGAGGCGGACTTGAGATGAGCGTGACGACGGAGACCGACCTACGGGAACTGGCCGAGCGGGGCGCCGAGGAGCTCGACGGCGCCGCCACGATTGACCTCCTGCGCTGGGTCGACGAGAACTTCCGTGACGATTACGTGGTCGCGTCCAACATGCAGGACGCAGTGCTCATCGACATGGCCGTCAAGGTGCGGCCCGGCGTCGACGTGCTGTTTTTGGACACGGGCTATCACTTCGCCGAGACCATCGGCACCCGCAACGCGGTCAGCGACGTCTACGACGTGAACGTGATCAACGTCACCCCGGAGCATTCCGTCCCCGAGCAGGATGCACTGCTAGGCAAGAACCTGTTCGCCCGTGATCCCAACGAATGCTGCCGGTTGCGGAAGGTGGCCCCGCTGGGCACGGCGCTGCGCGGCTACTCGGCATGGGTCACCGGGCTGCGGCGGGTGGAGGCGCCGACGCGCGCGAACGCGCCGGTGATCAGCTTCGACGCGGCGTTCGGGCTGGTGAGGGTCAACCCGCTCGCTGCGTGGACCGACCAGGACATCCAGGACTACATCGACGCCTACGACGTGTTCGTGAATCCCCTTGTATTCGATGGCTATCCGTCGATCGGGTGCGCACCGTGCACCGCGAGGCCAGTCGACGGAGCCGATCCCCGCAGTGGCCGGTGGCAGGGCATAGGCAAGGTCGAATGCGGACTGCATTCCGAATGAGCCCAGCGGTCCTCGTTCTCACTGCGCACGGCAGCGCCGACCCGCGCGCCGCGGTGAACACCCACGCCGTCGCCGAAGAGATCCGCCGGCAGCGGCCCCGCCTCGATGTGCAGGTGGCGTTCTGCGAGCAATCGACGCCGAACCTGCGTGACGTGGTGGCCGAGTTGGGCGACAAGAGCGTCGTCACGCCGCTGCTGCTCGCCGACGCGTATCACGCACGCGTGGACATTCCGGCGATGATCGCCGAATCCGGTGCAGCACAAGCCGATGTCCTCGGTGAAGACGACCGGCTGGTGACGGTGCTGCGGCAACGCGTGCGCTCGTTGGGAGTGTCACGCCTGGATTCCGACGTCGGCGTGGCCGTCGTCGCGGTGGGATCCTCACGGCGCCAGGCGAACACACGCACGGCGGCGGTCGCGCCCGCGTTTTCGGCCGGCACTCGCTGGGCCGGGGCCGTCACGGCATTCGCCACCGGTCGGCGCCCGTCTCTCGACGAAGCGACAGAGCAGCTGCGCGCGAGGGGTGCGCGACGGCTGGTGATCGCGCCGTGGTTCCTCGCGCACGGGCGGATCACCGACCGTGTCGCGGAATATGCTGGTGCGCACGGTATTCCGATGGCCGAGCCACTCGGCGCGCACCGCCTGGTCGCGGCCACGGTGTTGGATCGCTTTGACCGCGCACGCGCGGCAACGAACCCGCTTGCCGCTTAAGAAGTCGGCGCCGGCTCCAGCTCTTCGGTCTCTGGCAACTGCGTGCTGCCCGCGATCGGCGGCACTCGAGTGGCGCGCACATACACTGTGTCGCCCTCCTTCAACGCCAGCGCCTCGGCGTCGCCGCGGGTGATCTGCGCGGTGAACGGTGCTCCGTTAGCTGCGGCGGTGAGCTCCACCCTCACCTCGAACCCGAGGTAGACGATCCGGTCTATCGTGGCGCGCATCACACCGATGCTCTTGGCGGTCCCGTCGCTGGTGGCCACCGCCATCTCCGGATTGCGCCCCACCCGAATGTCGTGCGGCCGCACCAGGATTCCGTTCAGTGCGGACACGGTGCCGAGGAACGACATCACGAACCCGTTCGCGGGCTGGTCGTAGACATCGGTGGGTGAGCCGATCTGTTCGATACGGCCTTTGTTCAGCACCGCGATCCGGTCCGAGACGTCCAACGCCTCGGATTGGTCGTGGGTCACCAGCACGGTGGTGACGTGCACCTCGTCGTGCAGCCGGCGCAGCCACGCCCGCAGGTCCTCGCGCACCTTCGCGTCCAGCGCGCCGAACGGCTCGTCGAGCAGCAGCACCTGCGGGTCCACCGCCAGCGCGCGGGCCAACGCCATGCGCTGGCGCTGGCCGCCGGACAGCTGCCCGGGATACCGGCGTTGAAAACCGCTGAGCCCCACCGTCTCGAGAAGGCCGTCGACCTTGTCCTCGATCTCTGCCTTGGGGCGCTTGCGGATCTTCAGGCCGAATGCGACGTTGTCACGAACGTTCATGTGCTTGAAGGCCGCGTAGTGCTGGAACACGAAGCCGATACCGCGCCGCTGCGGCGGCACCCGCGTGACGTCGCGGCCGTTGATCGTGATGGTCCCGGTGTCGGGCTGGTCGAGGCCGGCGATCGCCCGCAACAGCGTCGACTTTCCGGAGCCGCTGGGCCCGAGCAGGGTCGTCAGGGACCCCGCCGGCACAGTGAAATTGATGTCCTCCAGCGCCGCGAATTCGCCGTAGTGCTTGTTCACACCACGCAACGTGATTGCGTCGGTCATGTCCCTATCTCCTTGCCCGACCTAGACTTCCGCCCGCGCGCGCCGCGCGTCCAGGACGACCTGGACGATCAGCACCAGAACCGCGACGGTCATCAGCAGCGTGGAGATCGCATACGCGCCGTATTCCGCGCCGCGGTTGTAACGGTCCGATACCAACAGTGTCAGGGTCTGCGACGTTCCCGGCAAGTTCGACGACACCATGATGACGGCGCCGTACTCGCCGAGCGTGCGCGCGATCGTCAGCACCACTCCGTACGTCAGCCCCCATCGGATGGACGGCAGCGTGATCCGCCAGAACGTCTGCCACCACTTGGAGCCGAGGGTCGCGGCGGCCTCCTCCTGGTCGGTACCGATTTCGTGCAGCACCGGCTCGACCTCGCGGATGACGAACGGCAACGTGACGAAGATGCTGGCCAGCACGATCCCGGGCAGGCCGAAGATGATTTTGAAGCCGAGATCCCGCTCGACGAACCCGAAGGCACCGGCCGATCCCCACAGCACGATCAGGGCCACTCCGACGACCACCGGCGAGACCGCGAAGGGCAAGTCGATGATCGCCTGCAACGCACCCTTGCCCCGAAACCTGCTGCGGGCCAACACCAATGCGGTCGGGATCCCGAACAACACGTTGAGCGGTACCACGATCGCGACGACCAGCAACGACAACTGCAGAGCCGAAATCGCGGCGGGAGTGGTGATCTGGGCGAAGAATTCGTCAAGGCCCGGGGAGAACGAACGCCACAGGATCAGCCCAACCGGCACAACCACCAGCACCAAGACGTAAGCCAGCGCAAGGGACCTGCTCAGGTACTTCACCAGAGGCGACGGAATCACTTCGCCAACTCCTCCCGCTTGGCCGCCCGCGACCCCAGCGCCCGCAGAATCAACAGCACAACGAACGAAAGAGCAAGCAGGACAATCGAGATCGCTGCAGCACCGGTGCGGTCGTCGTTCTCGATCAACGTCCGGATCCACTGCGACGACACCTCGGTCTTGCCGGGCACCGCGCCGCCGATCAGCACCACCGAGCCGAACTCGCCGATCGCGCGGGAGAACGCCAGCCCGGCGCCCGACAGCAGTGCGGGTGTCAGCGCAGGGAAGACGATGGTCCGGAATATTGTCGCGTTGCTGGCGCCCAGCGACGCCGCGGCCTGTTCAGCCTCATGATCGACTTCCATCAGCACGGGTTGCACGGCCCGCACGACGAACGGCAAGGTCACGAACAGCAGTGCGACACCGACACCGTACTGGGTGTGTTGGAGATGGATGCCGACAGGACTGTTCGGCCCGTACAGCGCCAGTAGCACCACGCTGGCCACGATCGTCGGCAGCGCGAACGGCAGGTCGATCACCGCGTCCACGAGCCGTTTGCCGGGGAAGTCGTCGCGCACCAACACCCAGGCGACCAGCAGCCCGAAGAACACGTTGATGACGGTGACGGCCGCGGAGATGGTCAGTGTCACCCGGAACGAATCGAGCGCTGACGGCGATGTCACCGCGGTGACGAAAGCCGACCAGCCGCCCTTCGCCGACTGCCACACGATGGCCGCCAGCGGCAGCAGCACGATCACCGACAGCCACAGCGTGGCGACACCGATCCGCAGTGAGGTCGTGCCGCGAAACCCCAGGCCGCGGGTCGCCGTGGCCTGGGGTTTCGGGTCAAGCGCAGCTGTCATCCGGTCGCCTGTTTGTAGATCTTGGTGATCAAGCCGTTGTCCTTGTCGAACAACGACGAATCCACGGTGCTCCATCCGCCGAGCTCGGCGACGGTCCACAGCTTCTGTGCCGGCGCGGGGAAATCGTTCGCGAATTGCTGCGCCACACCGGGGTTGACGGGGCGGAACCCGGCCTGCGCCCACAGGCGCTGCGCCTCCTCGGTGTACTGGAAGTTCTTGAAGTCGGTGGCTTCCTGCAGGTGGGTGGTGGTGTTGACGACGGCGAGCGGGTTTTCGATCTTGAACGTCTGCGGCGGGATGAGGTGCTGAACGGGCTTGCCCTGCCGCTCGACGTTGATCGCCTCGTTTTCGTAGCTGATCAGCACGTCGCCGCTGCCCTGCAGGAAGACGTCGGTGGCTTCACGGCCGGAGCCGGGGCGAAGCTTGACGTGCTGGCTCACCAGCTGCTGCACGAAGTCCAGACCAGCCTGCTGATCCTGGCCGCCGTTGCTCTTTGCCGCATACGGCGCCAACAGGTTCCACTTGGCCGAGCCCGAGCTCAGCGGGCTCGGGGTGATCACCTCGACGTCCGGGCGCAGCAGATCGTCCCAGTCCTGGATGTTCTTCGGATTGCCCTGCCGCACCACCAGCGCCACCACCGAGCCGAACGGGATGCCCTTCGTCACATCGGAGTTCCAGTTCTCGGACACCTTGCCGGCCTTGACGAGTCGGGTGATGTCGGGCTCGACGGAGAAGTTCACGATGTCGGCGGGCTTGCCGTCGACGACGGAACGCGACTGGTCACCGGATGCCCCGTAGGACGTGGTGATCGCGATGTCCTTGCCCTGCTCGGTCGCATTGAACGCGGGGATGACCTTGCTCCAGCCAGGCTCGGGCACCGCGTAGGCGACCAATGTCAGCGTCGCCCGCGCATTCGACGGGCCGTTGCTGCCCGCGACATCGCTGGCGCCGCCGCCGCACGCCGCGAGCACGGTGGCCGTGAGGGCGAGCGCGGCCGCGTGACGCAGCCGTAGGACTTTGGGAAAGCGGAGCATGGAAGACCTTTCACTGCAGGGGAGGGAAGGATTGGCTCACCCGCTGCGGAGAGGCGACGAATCAGGACGCAGGCCGATCGATGGCCACTACCGACGCCAAACCGCAAGCGGGCGTGGGTTCATTTACAACAGCGCACGTCTGCAACAGCGCAATCACCGACGGCGATAAGTGCCAGCACATAGCACTTGTTGTTGCCTCGGGCCGCTTGCATGGCGGGAAGACTAACAGGTTCATGACGCACGCGCAGATTGATGGATCGGCTCACTGGCTCACTGTGAAACTGTGATAGCGTGAAACTGTGAAGAACATTACCGTGTCCGTCTCCGACGATGTCTATCGCAGAGCGAGGATCCGCGCGGCCGAGCTCGGTAAGTCTGTGAGCGCCCTGGTTACTGAGTTCTTGGACTCGCTTTCCGGTGGGAATGCGGAATTCTCTCGACTAGAAGGCAAGCAGCGGAAGGCCCAGAGTGAGATCCACCGCTTCCGCGCGCGCGATCGTTTGAGCCGCGACGAGGTTCACGATCGTGCGGTTCGTTGACACCAACGTCCTGCTCTACGCGATCTCGCGCGATCCAGAGGAGCGAGACAAGGCGCAGCGCGCGAACGAGATTCTGACCGCCAGGGACCTGGCTCTGTCTGTCCAGGTCCTGCAGGAGTTCTATGTCCAGGCGACCAGAACTAGCCGACCGGACGCGATCACCCATGACCAGGCCGTCGCGCTGGTGGAGTCGTTCATGCGGTTTCCTGTCGCCACAATCACGGCTGAGCTGATGCTGGCCGCCGTTGCGACGCATTGGCGCTTCGGCGTGTCGTATTGGGACGCCGCGATCCTCGAAGCCAGCCGCTTTCTCGGTTGTGACGTCGTCCTCTCCGAGGACCTCAGCAACGGCGAAGACTACGGCGGCGTACGGGTCCAGAATCCGTTCAGCGGTTGAGCAGCCACACGACGATCACCAGCAACACCAGAATTACCAGAACCAGGGTCACCCGCGACTTGGGCAACGCACTCACTCCCCTGGTTCGCCGTGCCGGATCCGCCGCAGCAGCCCGATCCCCCGCCCCAGGGCGCCGTCGAGCAGCACCGCCAGACCGTAGGCCAGCAGCAGCACCACCGGCATCACGACAATCGTCTGCAGCACGAAGCCCAGTCCGGAAAGCCACAGCTCGACGCCGTCCCACCAATTGAGGAAACCCAACATCGGGTCAGCGTAGGCGCCGGTGTCGTGGCGGGCCAGCGATGAGCCGCTTGCGCGAAGAGCAGAGAGCAGCGTGCCAGAATTGCCGCGTGCCGGCCAGTGCGGACTCCACAACGTGTGTCATCGCCGGCGGCGGGCCCGCCGGCATGGTGCTGGGGCTGCTGCTCGCCCGGGGCGGGGTTCCGGTGGTGGTGATGGAAAAGCACGCCGACTTCCTGCGCGACTTTCGCGGTGACACGGTGCATGCAAGCACGCTGCGCCTGCTCGACGAGCTCGGCCTCGGCCCGCGGTTCGCACAAGTCCCGCACCGCCTGATCGAGAGCATCCGCATGCAGGTTCAGGATGTGCCGATCAGCCTCGGCCTCAACAGGATCCCGGGTGCACACAAGCACATCGCGCTGGTGCCACAATGGGATTTCCTCGAGCTGCTGGCCACCGCGGCCGAGGAGGAACCGACGTTCACACTGATGCGCAGCACCGAGGTGCATTCGGCCTTGGTGCGCGACGGGCGCGTGGCAGGTGTCCGCTATCGCGGCGCTGACGGTGAGACGCGCGAGATGCGCGCAGCGTTGACCGTGGCATGCGACGGGCGCTCGTCGACGTTGCGCTCGTCAATGGGGTTGCAACCCAAGGCTTTCGGCGCGCCGATGGACGTCTGGTGGTTCCGGTTGCCACGGCAGAGCGGCGACCCGACGGGGCTCAACGGCGTCTTCCGATCTGGGCATGCCTGTGTCGTAATCGACCGCGGTGACTACTACCAGATCGCCTACATCATCCCCAAGGGCACGGACAGCGCGATGCGCGCCGAGGGCGTCGCGGCCTTGCGCCGCCAACTCGTACAGCTGGTGCCGTGGCTCTCCGATCGCGTCGAGCAGATCGCGTCGATGGATGAGGTCAAACTTCTTGACGTGCAATTGAATCGACTGCATCGCTGGTACACCGACGGGTTGCTGTTGATCGGCGACGCGGCGCACGCGATGTCTCCGGTCGGTGGGGTCGGCATCAACCTCGCCGTCGCCGACGCCGTCGCCGCCGCGGCCGCGCTCGCCGCCCCGCTGCGCGAAGGCAATCTTGGAAAGCGCCAGTTGGCCCGGGTGCAGGCACGCCGATGGCTGCCGACGGTGCTGATCCAGTCCGCCCAGCGGCTCATCCATGCGCGGGTGATCGCAGTCGCGATGAGCGAGGCCGCCGCGGAGTCGCCGAAACCGCCGCTGCCCGTGCGGATGATGAGCAAGCTGCCGGCACTCGGTGCCGTTGCCGGCTACGCGATTGCGATCGGCCCGCTGCCAGAGCACGCGCCCGCGTTCGCCCGCCGTGACGCCCCAATGTGACACTCCGCCTGTTCAGTAGACGAAATCCGCGTTCAGAGCCGATGATGAGCAAATGGTTCTGAGCGCCGAGCCTGCCGAACAGACACCCGAGGCACCGTTTTCTGCCACCAGCCCGGTGCCGTACATCCAGACGAGCTCGACGCGCAACCCGTTCCCGCCGATCGCCGACTACGGTTTTTTGTCGGACTGCGAGAACACGTGCCTGATCAGCTCCAGCGGCTCGGTCGAATGGCTGTGCGTGCCGCGGCCGGATTCCCCCAGCGTGTTCGGCGCGATCCTGGACCGGGCGGCGGGCCATTTCCGGTTGGGGCCCTATGGCGTGTCGGTGCCTGCCGCGCGCCGCTACCTGCCGGGCAGCCTGATCATGGAGACCACCTGGCAGACGCACACCGGCTGGGTGATCGTGCGCGACGCGCTCGTGATGGGTCCCTGGCACGACCTCGAAACGCGCTCGCGGACGCACCGTCGCACCCCGATGGACTGGGACGCCGAGCACATCATGCTGCGCACGGTGCGCTGCGTCAGCGGCACCGTCGAGATGGTGCTGAATTGTGAGCCGTCGTTCGACTACCACCGCATCAGCGCCACCTGGGAGTACTCGGGCCCCGCGTACGGAGAGGCGATCGCGCGGGCGAAGCGGGACCCCGATTCGCATCCTCAGCTGAAGCTGACCACCAACCTGCGGATCGGCTTGGAGGGCCGCGAAGCGCGGGCCCGGACACGGCTCAAGGAAGGCGACAACGTCTTCGTCGCGCTGAGCTGGTCCAAGCACCCCGCGCCGCAGACTTACGAAGAGGCCGCCGACAAGATGTGGAAGACCAGCGAATGCTGGCGGCAGTGGATCAACATCGGCGATTTCCCGGACCACCCGTGGCGGTCGTTCCTTCAGCGCAGCGCGTTGACGCTCAAGGGGTTGACGTACTCACCCACCGGCGCACTGCTGGCCGCGGCCACCACGTCGCTGCCGGAAACGCCTCACGGAGAACGTAACTGGGACTACCGCTACGCGTGGGTGCGCGACTCCACGTTCGCCCTGTGGGGGCTTTACACCTTGGGCCTCGACCGCGAGGCCGACGACTTTTTCTCGTTCATCGCCGACGTCTCCGGTGCCAACAACGGGGAACGCCATCCGCTGCGGGTGATGTACGCGGTCGGCGGGGAGCGCACGTTGGTCGAAGAGGAGCTGCACCACCTGTCCGGCTATGACGGCGCCCGGCCGGTGCGGATCGGCAATGGTGCGTACAACCAACGCCAGCATGACATTTGGGGCACGATGCTGGATTCGGTTTATCTGCACGCCAAGTCACGCGAGCAGATTCCCGAGTCACTGTGGCCGGTGCTGAAAAACCAAGTCGAAGAGGCGATCAAGCACTGGCGCGAGCCTGACCGCGGCATCTGGGAGGTCCGCGGAGAGCCGCAGCACTTCACGTCGTCGAAGGTGATGTGCTGGGTGGCGCTGGATCGCGGCGCCAAGCTCGCAGAACTGCAGGGCGAGAAGAGCTATGCCCAGCAGTGGCGGGCGATCGCCGAGGAGATCAAGGCCGACGTGCTGAAGCACGGCGTCGATTCGCGCGGGGTGCTGACCCAGCGCTACGGCTCGGACGCGCTGGACGCGTCGTTGCTTCTGGTGGTGCTCACCCGCTTCCTGCCGCCCGACGACCCGCGGGTACGCAACACAGTGCTCGCGATCGCCGACGAGCTGACCCAGGACGGGCTGGTATTGCGCTATCGGGTCGAAGAAACCGACGACGGCCTCTCTGGCGAGGAGGGCACCTTCACGATCTGTTCGTTCTGGCTGGTGTCTGCGCTGGTGGAGATCGGCGAAGTCAGCCGCGCGAAGCATCTGTGCGAACGGCTGCTGTCGTTCGCCAGCCCGCTGCACCTGTACGCCGAAGAGATCGAGCCGCGCACCGGGCGGCACCTGGGCAACTTCCCGCAGGCGTTCACCCACCTGGCATTGATCAACGCAGTGGTGCACGTGATCCGTGCCGAAGACGAGGGCGACAGCGCCGGGGTGTTCGTCCCGGCGAACGCCCCGATGTAGCGCTACTTGGCGCTGGCGTTCTTGACGATTTGCTCCACGACCTGCCGGCCCTCGTCGCCGACGCCGTTAGCGCACGCGACTCCCTCGACGATGATGTTGGACACTGTGCCCATTGCGTGCTGACAGCCCCAGTTGTTGCTGTCCTGCTGGTCCATGTCCATAGACATCATCGTCTCGCTGGGCTCTTGGAGTCGCCCGAAGTCCCAGTTGTACGAGGTGTCACTTCCCTCGGTAGTCGCGGAGCTCTGCTGGCACTTCTTCCATTCGTCGCGTGACTTGTCGAGGAAGTTGGCCGCCTTGTCTGCGTTCGCAAACAGCACCACGGTCTGCTCCACCCAGTGCTTCTTGTTGTCGCCGGGTTCGCGGATGATCTGGTCGCGCACCGCCTTCCACCCGCTCTTGTCGTAGATCTGCTGTTCAGCGGAATAGAAGACACCCAGACACTCGGACTTGTCGATGCTGTCGGAGTTGTCCGCGAGATCTTCAGACGAGCTACTGAGTTGCAGGTCGGAGCTGCCTACAATCGAGCCGACGTCATCGATGCTGAGCAGGATTTGGTCGAGCCCCGACTCCGCCAACGGCGGCACGTTAGAACCTGCCGGCCCCGGCCCCTTGACTGCTGTACCACCGATGGACTGCGTACACCCAGACAGCACGATGCCAGCAGCCGCGACGATCGCACAGACCCGCGGCAGCGCCGCAAAGTTGCTCATGCATCATTGTTACCCGACTCGGGCCGACACGGGGCGCCATCGTCATTTCTTCGGTTTGTCACCGCCGGCGTCAGTGGACAGCGCGGCGACGAACGCCTCCTGCGGAACGTCGACGCGCCCGATCGTCTTCATCCGCTTCTTGCCCTCTTTTTGCTTCTCGAGCAACTTGCGCTTGCGGGTGATATCGCCGCCGTAGCACTTGCTCAGCACGTCCTTGCGCAACGCGCGAATGTTCTCGCGCGCAATGATTTTCGAGCCGATGGCGGCCTGCACCGGCACCTCGAACTGCTGCCGCGGAATCAGCTCCTTGAGCTTGCCGGTCATCTTCCGACCGTACTCGGCGGCGGCGTCGCGGTGCACGATCGCGCTGAACGCGTCCACCGGCTCGCCCTGCAGCAGGATGTCGACCTTCACCAGCTCGGCCTCCTGTTCGCCGGCCTCCTCGTAATCGAGGCTCGCGTAGCCCCGGGTGCGCGATTTCAGCGCGTCGAAGAAGTCGAAGATGATCTCGCCCAGCGGCATCGTGTAGCGCAGCTCGACCCGCTCAGGTGACAGATAGTCCATACCCCCCAGCTCGCCGCGGCGGGACTGGCACAGCTCCATGATCGTGCCGATGAACTCACTCGGCGAGATGATCGTGGTCTTGACGACCGGCTCGTAGACGGTGCGGATCTTGCCCGACGGCCAGTCCGACGGGTTGGTCACGATCTTCTCGGAATCGTCCTCAAGAACTACCCGATACACGACGTTCGGCGACGTGGAGATCAGGTCGAGGTCGAACTCGCGCTCCAGCCGTTCGCGGCTGATCTCCATGTGCAGCAGGCCCAAAAAGCCGCAGCGGAAACCGAATCCGAGCGCCACCGACGTTTCCGGTTCGTAGGTGAGCGCGGCGTCGTTGAGCTGCAACCGGTCCAACGCGTCACGCAGATCGGGGTAGTCGGAGCCGTCGACCGGATACAGCCCCGAATACACCATCGGCTTGGGCTCGCGGTAGCCGGTCAGGGCGTCGGTGGCGCCGCGGCGCGCGGTGGTCACGGTGTCGCCGACCTTGGATTGGCGGACGTCCTTCACCCCGGTGATCAGGTAGCCGACTTCGCCGACGCCGAGGCCGTCGGCCGGTTTCGGCTCGGGGGAGACAATGCCGACCTCGAGCAGTTCGTGGGTGGCACCGGTGGACATCATCTTGATCCGCTCGCGCGGGACGATCTTGCCGTCGATGACGCGCACATAGGTGACCACCCCGCGATAGGTGTCGTAGACGGAGTCGAAGATCATCGCCCGCGTCGGCGCGTCCGAGTCTCCGGTCGGCGGCGGCACCTCACGCACCACGTGGTCGAGCAGCTCAGCGACGCCGTCACCGGTCTTGCCCGAGACACGCAGCACGTCGCCGGGCTCGCAGCCGATGATGTGGGCGATCTCGGCGGCATAGCGGTCGGGGTCGGCGGCCGGCAGGTCGATCTTGTTGAGCACCGGGATGATGACGAGGTCGCGGTCCAGCGCCAGGTAGAGGTTAGCCAGCGTCTGCGCCTCGATGCCCTGGGCCGCGTCGACCAGCAGGACCGCGCCCTCACATGCCTCCAGCGCGCGCGACACCTCGTAGGTGAAGTCGACATGCCCCGGCGTGTCGATCAGGTGCAACACGTAGTCCTGGTCACCCACGGTCCACGGGAGCCGGACGTTCTGCGCCTTGATCGTGATGCCGCGTTCCCGCTCGATGTCCATCCGGTCCAGGTACTGCGCGCGCATCGAACGTTCGTCAACCACACCGGTGAGCTGCAGCATCCGGTCGGCCAGCGTCGACTTCCCGTGGTCGATGTGGGCGATGATGGAGAAGTTCCGAATCTGCGCCGGCGCGGTGAACGTCTGGTCGGCGAAGTTGCTGATGGGAATCTCCTGGTGAGGCGGCAATGGGCTCAGTTCCAGGGTATCGCTGCCTCGCTATGCTCGATTTCATGGCGTCGCCTTGGAAAACACTCCAGCGGCGGTTGGGCAAGGCCGCCGAGAATTTGGTGTTCAACGAGGGCCCCAAGTTCATCTCCCAGGGCATCCGTCTCGGACTGGAGGCGATCATTCGCGGGCCCGAGCCCGCACGAGAGATCACCGCCGGCCGTCCGGTGACCAAGAACAGCGTGCCGACCGCGTACCGGGCCCGCACGATCGTCTACTCCCCCGATCTCGACGGCCGCGCCGACCCGGGCGAGATCGTGTGGACGTGGGTGGTTTACGAGGATGACCCGTCGAAGGGCAAGGACCGCCCGGTGCTCGTCGTCGGCCGCGACCGCAGCATGCTGCTGGGGCTGATGCTGTCCAGCCAAGGCCACCACGCCGACGACCCGAACTGGGTCGGCATCGGGGCCGGGAGCTGGGACTACGACGGCCGCGCGAGCTGGGTGCGGCTGGACAGGGTGCTCGACGTCCCCGAGGAGGGCATCCGCCGGGAAGGCGCGATCCTGGGGCATGAGAAGTTCGAGATCGTGGCGGCCCGGCTGCGCGCCGAATACTCCTGGAGCTAGAGCTGCGCCGTACGTGAGCTGGCTGCGAAAAGATCGCGAAAATTTCGCAGCGGGCGCACGTTCGCGGAGGCGGAACCAGGTCCGGCTTCGTCGCCTCCAGATATGCCGGCGCATGTTCGGCGTCGCAGCGGTCCAGTCGCGACCGCATCAGCGCCTGGCCGAGGCCCGCGCCGCGGACGGCCGGGTCGGTGCCGATGACCATCAGGTCTGGGCGGCCGTTACGCCGAGGACACCCTGTTGCACGAGATGGTCCATGTCGCATTGTTCGCACGCGATATCGGCAACTTCGATGGGCAGAGGCACCACAACACAGACGTGTGGTGCGAGGAGATCATCCGGATCACGCCGCAACTGGGCCTGCCGCCGATCAAGGCCGCCCCGGTGAAGCCGCGCCGCATAGACGGCAAGGTGGCACGCCGTGCACTCGAGGGCCACATATCGCGCGATGACATGGCCCATTGGCCGCACTCGCTGCGGCCGGCCGGTTTCTACAACCGCGAGGGCCGCATCCACGTCCCGATCTGATCCTTGAGTGCGGTGCTCTATTTTCGGTCGCTCAGATCGCCTTAGACGCACCAACAGCCACCCCCGCGGGTGATCCCCGGGTGTTCTGCTGGTCAGGAAATGTCGGCCGATGGCTTCGGTGAATGAGCTGTGCGGCCAGCGCACGTTTGCCAAGATGAACTGAGGCGCAGTGTCAACTTTGGCCCCAGCGTGAGGAGTCATCATGATGTTCACCCGCCACGACATCACCAAGCTCGTCGGCACAGCGATAGCGGCAGCCGCCCTGGGTCTGACCACCGCCGGCAGCGCCGCCGCCGACTCGACCGATGACGCATTCCTCCACAGGGTCGCCGCCGACGGCCTCATGTTCTCCCTTCAGGAAGCCGTTATCCAGAGGGCCCACGTGGTCTGCGAGGCGTTCTCCACCGGCGCGTCGCCGGCGAGCGTTCACGCGACCATGCTCAACAACTCGGCAATGAGTCCGCGCCAGACCGCGCTTTTCATGGCCGACGCGGTCCAGGCCTACTGCCCCAAGTACGCCGACCTGCTCTTCAGCTAGGTCGAGCTGGTCGCTGTAGTCGCCGATCAGCGCGCAGGGCCGAGCGTGCCGTCAGCATTGCCCAATCACGCGCTACCCGGCGTCGGGCGACCCACCGTCGCGAACATCCGCGGCAGCGCTCTGGCGCGGGTGGCGCGTCGGGCAGCATCCACGACATCACCGGGTCGTCGTGAAATGCCACGGCCAGAACAGCTGATGACCTGCGGACGTCGGCCTTGTTCGCGGGCCGTGCGCCGATGGTCATCCGCGGGTGATGTAGGTCTGCAGCTGCTCCCGTTCAGCACCCAGTTCATCCATGCGGGTCTTGACCACGTCGCCGGTGCTGACGATTCCGGCCAGCTTGCCGTCTTGGATCACTGGCACGTAGCGCACCCGGTTCTCGGTCATCAACCCGCTGAGGAGGTCGACCGCGTCCCTAGGTGTACAGGTCACCGCCACAACCGTCATGATCGCCGACACGGGCTGCGCGAGAAGGTCGGCGCCGTGCTCGTTGAGCTTGCGCACGATGTCGCGCTCCGACACGATGCCGACCACGGCGTCGGAGTCGACGACGACCATGGCACCGATGTTCTGCTGCGCCAGCCCGGCCAGCAGTTCGGTGACCGTTACGTGCGGCTCGACAGTGGCCACCGCTGAGCCCTTGTTCCGCAGCACATCCGCGATCCGCATCGCCGCCTCCGCCTGTTCGTGACCTGGTTGACACCAGGCTATGACCAATCGTGGCGGCGCGAAAGCAAAAGCCTCGACTTCGTAACGCCCGTATGACATACCTGAGGACATGATCGAGGTCATCCTGCTCGGCACCGGTAGTCCCATTCCGGATCCGCAGCGAGCAGGGCCCTCGACCCTCGTCCGCGCGGGAAGCCAGACGCTGCTCGTGGACTGCGGTCGCGGGGTGTTGCAACGGGCCGCGGCGGTCGGCGTCGGCGCGAACGCGCTGAGCGCACTGCTGCTCACCCATCTGCACAGCGACCACATCGCCGACCTCGGCGACGTGCTGATCACCCGCTGGGTCACAACGTTCACGCCCAATCCGTCGCCGCTGCCGATCATTGGGCCGCCGGGGACCGCGAGTGTCGTCGACGCGATGCTCGACGCGTTCGGCCCGGACATCGGATACCGCATCGCCCACCACGCGGACCTGACCGCACCGCCCGCGGTCGAAGTCGAGGAGACCACCCAGGGCGAGGTGTGGGCCCGCGATGGGGTGCGAATAACGGTGGCGCCCACCGACCACCGGCCGGTGGCGCCGACGATCGCGTTCCGGATCGAGTCCGGCGGCGCGTCGGTGGTGCTGGCGGGCGACACCGTGCCGTGCGACAGCCTCGACGAGTTGGCCGCGGGCGCGAATGCACTGGTGCACACGGTGATTCGAAAAGACTTGGTGGAGTCGTTGCCGCAGCAGCGGGCCCGCGACATCTGCGATTACCACTCGTCGGTCGAGGAGGCGGCGGCGACCGCCGCGCGCGCCGGGGTCGACACGCTGGTGCTGACACACTGTGTGCCCGCGGTCGCTCCCGGGCAAGAAGACGAGTGGCGGGCAAGGGCGGCATCGGCGTTCGGCGGCCGCGTCGAACTGGGTCCCGACCTACACCGCGTCGAAGTGGGCGCTTAGGCCGCACCGCCGGCTGAAACCATCGCACATCGGGTTACACCGAAATCTGCACGAGGGTCGCAATCCGGCGAAAACCACAGCCCTGGTGCAGAGCTCGCGGCGAGGCGCTGAGCCGCGCCTAGGCCAGCCTGGTGATTTCGACCACCACGTCGAGATCGGTTGAACCGCCGCCGGAATAGATGCCTTTGAGGGGGCTGACGTCGGCGTAGTCCCGCCCGAGGCCGACAGTGACGTACTGCTCGTTGATCTCTTTGTCGTTCGTCGGGTCGAAGTTCCACCAGCCGCCGGTCCACGCCTGAATCCAGGCGTGGCTCTGCCCGTCGACCGTCTCGCCGACGGTCGCCTTGCGGTGCGGATGAAGGTAGCCGGAGACGTACCGCGACGGAATTCCCATGCTGCGCAACAACACCAGTGTCAGGTGCGCGAAGTCCTGGCAGACGCCTTTGCCTTCGCGCAGCGCGTCGAGGGCTGACGAATGCACGCCGGTGGTTCCGGCGACGTAATCGAGTTCGCTTTGCACCCACCCCGACGCGGCGATCACCGCGTCGTAAGGGTCGTAGTCCCTGACGATCCGTTCGCCGACCCGGCCAAGCCGTCGGCTGTGCGGGGTGTAATGGGTGGGGGTGAGCACCTCGTCGAACCGGTCGATTACCGCCTCGGTGTTCAGTTCGTCCCAGGTCACCTTCTCCGACGGCGGCTCGGGTTTGTCAGTCTCGACGACGGAGGATGCGGTGACCTCCAACTCGGTGTGCGGCGCGTGCAGGTCGAACGCGGTGACCGCGGTGCCCCAGTAGTCGATGTAGCGGTACGACCTTGTCGCGGGCACGGTTTCGACCCGGCTCAGGATGACGTTCTGCCGGTTGTCCGACCGCGGGGTCAGCCGCGCCTCGTTGAACGACGAGGTGGCCGGCGACTTGTACGCGTAACCGGTCGAGTGCACCACCCGAAGCCGCCACATCAGCTGTCTCTCTTCGCGCAAGCGCTCATCGCTAGATCTCCCCTTCCTCTATCACCAGCGAGCCGTTGCGACCGGCGTCGCTCCACGCCACCCACGGGGCGGAGTGGAAGTACTGTTGCGCCAACGCTCCTCCCAGTTCGCGGCATGTCTGCTGGATTGCACCCAGGCGTTCCTCCAATGACTCCAGCAAGACTCCCGGCCGCAGGAACTCCAATTCGCTGCGGGCTCGGCCCAGCAGCCGTTGCGCTTCGGCTGTCGCGCCGACGCGGCTGTGCGGTCGATGGTCGAGTTCGTCGAGGCTGTGCTCGGCCAGCCGCAGCGAGTAGAACACCGACCGCGGGAAAAGCCGGTCCAGCAGCATGAATTCGACCACGCGGGTGGCGTCGAGCACGCCCCGGTAGGTCCGCAGGTAGGTGTCGTGCGCGCCGGCCGACCGCAGCAGCGTCACCCACGCCGGCGACGACGCGCTGTCCCCTACCCGGGACAGCAACAGCCGCACAGTCATGTCGACCCGTTCGATCGCCCTGCCCAGCACCATGAACCGATAGCCGTCGTCGCGGGACAGTGTGGAGTCGGCCAACCCCGCGAACATTGCGGCACGACCCTCGATGTAGGAGAAAAACTCATGTGGGCCAAGGCGTTTGGCGGCGCGTTCACGTTCGGGCAGCGCGTTGTAGGTGGTGTTCAGGCACTCCCACAGCTCCGTCGACGTCACTTCGCGGGCGGAACGTGCGTTCTCACGCGCGGCAGAGATCGCGTCGACGATCGAGCAGCCGTCCTCCAGGCCGCGGGTGAACGCGACCAGATCGGTCAGCGACCACACGTTGAGCGGCGAATTGGGCGGGGCGACGCCCAAGACCCGCAACAGCACACGTGACGTGTGGTCGGGGTCGACGCTGGAGTCCTCGAGCAGCTGGTGCACGGTCACGTCCAGGATGCGCGCGGTGTCGTCGGCGCGTTCGACGTAGCGACCGATCCAGTACAGCGCCTCGGCGTTGCGGGCCAACATCAGTTGTTCACCTCCCGCTATTGCTGCTGCTGTTGCTGCTGCTGTGACGACGTGAGCCCGGGGCCCATTTCGGTGGCGGCAGGCACACGGGACTCTCGCGGCAGCTTGCGCACCACTTCGGCGGCCGCGAGCTCGCGGTCGGGCGCCGACGCCCGCGACGCCAGCACCCAGGTGTCCTTGGAGCCGCCGCCCTGACTGGAGTTCACCACCAGCGACCCCTCGGTCAGCGCGACGCGGGTCAGCCCGCCGGGCAGCACCCACACGTCGTCGCCATCGTTCACCGCGAACGGGCGCAGGTCGACATGGCGGGGGGCGAGCCGGTCGCCGATCTGGGTGGGCACGGTAGACAGCTGCACGACGGGTTGCGCGATCCATCCGCGCGGGTCGTTGCGGATCTTCTTCGCGGTGGCGGCCAACTCCCGCTCGGAGGCGTCGGGCCCGAAGACGATCCCGTAGCCACCTGACCCCTCGACCGGTTTGATCACCAGCTCGTCGATGCGGTCGAGCACCTCCTCGCGTTCGTCCTCGAGCCAACAACGGAATGTGTCGACATTGGCCAGCAGCGGCTTCTCGCCCAGGTAGTACTCGATGATCGTCGGGACGTAGGTGTAGATCAGCTTGTCGTCGCCGACTCCGTTGCCGACCGCGCTGGAGATCACCACATTCCCGGCGCGGGCGGCGTTGAGCAGCCCGGCCACCCCGAGCACCGAGTCCGGCCGGAACTGCATCGGATCCAGGAAGTCGTCGTCGATGCGCCGGTAGACGACGTCGACTTGACGTTCGCCTTCCGTCGTGCGCATGTACACCTGGTTGTCGCGGCAGAACAGGTCGCGGCCCTCGACGAGTTCGACGCCCATCTGGCGGGCCAGCAGCGAGTGCTCGAAATAGGCGGAGTTGTAGACGCCAGGGGTGAGCACGACGATCGTCGGATCGGCCTCGTTGGTCGCGGCGGAATTGCGCAGCGCGCGCAACAAATGCGACGAGTAGTCGCCCACGGTGCGGACCCTGTTGGTGGCGAACAGGTTTGGAAACACCCGCGCCATTGTGCGGCGGTTCTCCATCACGTAGGACACCCCGGACGGAGAGCGCAGGTTGTCCTCGAGGACGCGGAACGTGCCGTCGGCGTCGCGAACCAGGTCGATGCCGGCCACGTGGATGCGCACGCCGTTCGGCGGGTTGATGCCGGCGGCCTCGCGGTGGAAATGCTTGCACGACGTGACGAGCCGCCGCGGGATCACCGCGTCGCGAAGGATGTTCTGCTCGCCGTAAATGTCGTCGAGATACATCTCCAGCGCCTTGACCCGTTGCGTGATGCCGCGCTCCAGCCGCGACCATTCGGGGGCGGAGATCACGCGGGGAACGAGGTCGAGCGGAAACGGCCGCTCCTGGCCGGACAGCGAAAACGTGATGCCCTGGTCGATGAAAGCGCGGCCGAGCGCGTCGGAGCGGGCGGCCAGCTCGGACGCGTCGGATGGCGCCAGCTCGGTGTAAATGCCCTTGTAGGGGGCCCGCACGGTGTCGAAGTTGTCGAACATCTCGTCGAACGCCGACGCATAGGGCCCGCGTTTGCGGTAACCGTCGAAGATTCCGTCGAACTTCTTCAGCGGGTGTGAGTTACTGCGTGTCGACTGTCCATTGCTTGTCAGGCTGCGAACGCTCACCTCCCACATGCTGCACCAGTCTGGCCGTTTTGGCAGGCCAGCAGGCCGGCTGGTAGCCTGAACAGTCGCTGCCCGCTCGGCGGCCGTCGATTCAACCCAGTGGAGAAACCGAAGGAACTCACGCGTGGCCAACATCAAGTCGCAGGAGAAGCGCAATCGCACCAATGAGCGCCGCAGACTGCGCAACAAGTCGGTGAAGTCGTCGCTTCACACGGCGATCCGCGCGTTCCGTGAGGCCGCTGAGAGCGGTGACAAGGACAAGGCCACCGTGTTGGCGAGGGCGGCCAGCCGCAAGCTGGACAAGGCCGCGAGCAAGGGCGTCATCCACAAGAATCAGGCGGCGAACCGCAAGTCGTCCCTCACGCTGACGCTGAACAAGCTCTGATCTAGCGGCGCCGCCCCACTAGTTCCGCGATGCGTCGCGTCGTCGCTTCCAGCACGTAGTCGGCGTCGGCGGCTGCGCCCTTCACGTCCGCGTTCAGGGTGGCGACGAGACGCATCGCCTCGGCCACGGACTGCGTCGACCACCCGCGCGCCTGTCGTTGCGCCTTCTTCACCCGCCACGGCGGCATCCCCAGCTCTGACGCCAGGCGGTACGGGTCACCCGATAACGGGCCGACGCGGGCGATGGTGTGAACGGCCTCGGCGAGCGCGTCGGCCAGCACGACGCGCGGTTCCCCGCGGATCATTGCCCAGCGCAGCGCCTCGACCGCACCGGCGACGTCGCCGACGACGGCCTTGTCGGCGATGTCGAAGCCTTTGACCTCCGCCCTGCCGCTGTAGTAGCGGCGCACCGCACTGACGTCGACGTCGCCGCCGGTATCGGCGATCAGTTGCGAGCATGCGGCAGCCAGTTCGCGCAGGTCCGACCCGACCGCGTCGATGATCACGCTGACCACGTCGTCGTCGACATCGAGGCGCTGCTCACGGAATTCCCCGCGGACGAACTCGGCGCGTTCGCCGGCCTTCGTGATGCGGGCACAGGGGTGTAGGTGCGCGTCGAGCTTGCGCAGCTCGTCGGCAAGCGCCTTGGCGCGTCCGCCACCGGAGTGGACGACGACCAGCACCGTGCCATGCGGCAGATCCGCGGCGGCAGAGGAAATCAAGGCCGCGGCGTCCTTGCCTGCTTCTGCGGCGGCGTCGAGCACCACCACGCGTTCGTCGGCGAACAGCGACGGGCTGAGCAGTTCGGCGAGCTCGCTGGTGGTCACTTCGCCGGCGCGCAACCTGCTCTCCGGGACGTCGTCGGTGCCGGCCTGGGCGCGGGCGTCGCGCAGCACCGCGGCGATCGCGCGCTCGACGAGCAGTTCTTCATCGCCGAGCACCAAATGCAGTCCCGGTCTAGAGCTCACTCGACGATCGTGCCATGGACGGCCGACGCCGCTCTCTGGCGCGCGCGACGAGCCGCCACAGCAGCACCGTGCCGAGCGCACCGGCAGCGACCAGCACCATGCCGGGCAGCCGCGACGGCACCTCGACGGTCGCGCCGGGAACGCCGCCGGCCCAGCGCGCGATATTGAGTAGCCACCACAGCTCCGGACCCGTGAACCGGATCAGCAGGTGCGCTGCACCGGGCCACAGCGGCGCCAGCGCGGCGGCGGCGGTGCCCGCGACGGTGATCGGAGGGATCACCGCGGTGACCGCGACGTTGGCCACGATCGACACCACGCTGATGCGGCCGCTGATCGCGGCGATCAACGGGGCCGTCACCACCTGAGCCGCCGTGGCGACACAGACGGCGTCGGCCACCGGTTTGGGCCAGCCGCGCGCGACCAGGCGGCCAGACCACATCGGCGCGATCACGATCAGGGCCGCGGTTGCCGACACCGACAGCGCGAACCCGAGGTCGACCGACATTTCCGGCGCCACGATCATCAGCGCGATCACGGTCGCGGAAAGAGCGGGCATCGCGTGCCGGCGCCGATGCGTCAGCACGCCGAGCAACCCGATCGCGCCCATCACCGCGGCGCGCAGCACGCTGGCCGACGGCTGCACCACGATGACGAACCCGACCAGTACCAGCGCCGCCAGCGCGACCGCCACCCGCGGCCCCACGAACCGGGCCGTCAGCAGGACCGCGCCGCAGACGATCGTCACGTTCGCGCCCGAGACCGCGGTCAGGTGCGTCAATCCCGCGGCCCGAAACGCCGCGACGGTTTCGGGCGGCAGGGTCGACGTGTCGCCGAGCACCAGCGCGGGCAGCGCCGCGGCCTGGTCGGCGGGCAGCTGGGAGCGCACGGCGTCGGCGAAGCGGCGGCGCACCGATTCCGCGGCGCGCTGCACGGGCGACGCCTCGCCGAAAGTCGGTGTGCCGCTGGCGGACAGCACAGCGACGGACAGGTCGCGCCGCGTCGGCCGCCCGACGAGCGCGCGGAAACTCGCGGGCCGCCCGGGTGCCAACTCGCCGAAGCCGCGGGCCGGTGCGAACACCGTGACCCGGCCGGACGCGTCGTCGCCGCCGATGCGCCTCAGCGCGGCGCGGAACACCACTCGTCCGCCATCGCGCACCGGTCGCGGCTGCTCACTGGCGGTGACCGTGACGTCCGTGGATCTGCTGTACAGCGCGGCGAGCGGATGGTGCTCGAGGGCGCTTACTCGCACGGCCCCCGCCCAGCCGAACCCGGCCCCGATCACCGCCGCGCCGAGAACCACCGCGGACACCGCCGCTCGCACCGGTGCGCCTTGGCGGCGGGCGCGCCAGCCGGCCACCGCGGCACTCGCTGCGACCAGGACGCAGACCACCGCCGCGGCCGTGCCGGCCCGCCACACGATAGCGATGGCGGTCACTGCCCAACAGGTCAATGCCGCTGGTACCAACCGGGCGTCCACGCTCGTCACCGGCGCGCCTCATACCCGCACCAGACTTCGGAGCTTCTCCAAGCGGGTCGGACCGATGCCGTCGACGTCTGCCAACTGGTCGACGCTGGTGAACTTGCCGTTGGCATCGCGCCAGGCCACGATCGCGGCCGCGGTCACCGGGCCGATGCCGGGCAGCGTGTCGAGTTGTTCGACGGTGGCGCTGTTCAGGTCGATCGGGCCGGCCGCCGGTCCGCTGGAAGATGTGGACGAGCCCGGCGAGCCCGGGCCGCCGGAGGACGGGGTCACGCCGCTGCCGAGTTTGGTCGGCTCACCCGGCGCAGGGGCTATCCCGACCACGATCTGTTCGCCGTCGGCCACCCGCTGCGCCATGTTCAGCCCGATCAGGTCGGCACCGTCGAGCGTGCCGCCCGCCGAGGTGACCGCGTCGGCGATGCGAGCGCCCGGTTGCAGTGTCACCAGACCGGGTTTGTGCACCAACCCGACCACGCTGACCACCACCGGCCCGTCAGCGATCGCCGTCGACGGGGTGGCGCTCGGGCTCGGCGCAGCTGACGAAACCATCTGCACCGGAGGCAGTTTCGCGGACACGACGGCGGGTGGTTTGTCCCGCATCATCGCGAAGGCCGTGACAATCACGGCGATCACCCCGACGGCCGCCAGCGCGAAGAGCCCGGCGCGTCCCGGATCGGCCCTGACCGCCGCCAGCCAGGCGGGACCAGTGTCTTGTGACGCTGACGGCAGCCACCTGGACAGCGACGTGTCTTGGCTGTCGGACTCGTCGGCGGTGCCGTCAGGCTCGGAGTTCAGGCGGCGATGTAGGCGCTCGGCGGGCAACTCTGTTCGCATAGGCGCGACCGTAAAAGGCGTCGGCGACACCGGACCCGCCCGAGGAGACGGCTGCGCGCCGGCTGGGGATGAATTCGAAACTGTGGATAACCGGCGCTGCCGTCGGGCGATCTCTGGCGCGCGACATACTCGACAGTCATGACCAGCCAGCCTGCTCGTCCTCTTCGTGTCATCCAATGGACCACCGGCAACATCGGCCAGCGGTCGCTGCACGCGATCATCGGCCGGCCCGACATGGAGTTGGTCGGCGTGTACGCGCACGGAGTCGAGAAGGCCGGAAAGGATGCGGCGGACTTGTGCGGCTGGCCGGAGCCCACGGGTGTCACGGCGACCAACGACATCGACGCGCTGATCGCGCTTAGACCCGATGCCTGTTGCTATAACCCGCTGTGGCCGAGCGTCGATGAGCTGGTGCGGCTGCTCGAGGCAGGGGTCAACGTGTGCTCGAGTGCGGCGTGGATCACCGGCGGTAAGCAAACGCCAGAGGACCGGGAGCGCATCGAAAAGGCCTGTGTCCAAGGTAATTCGACGATGTTCGGCAGCGGCGCCCACCCCGGCATGAGCAATCTGGTCGGCATGGTTCTCAGCGGTTCGTGCGAGCGCGTCGACGAGATCCGAATCACCGAGTCGGTGGACTGCTCGACGTACGAATCCGCGGGAACCCAGAAGGCGATGGGCTTCTCGCAGCCCCCCGACACACCCGGCTTGGCCGAGAGTGTGCGCCGCGAAAGCGAGGTGTTCGCCGAGTCGGCGGCGATGATGGCCGACGCGATGGGCGCCACGCTCGACAAGATGACCTTCGACGTGACGTTCACCGCGGCTACCGACGAATCGGACCTCGGCTTCATGCAGATTCCGAAAGGCACCGTCGCCGGCGTGTACGGCTACCACCGCGGCTGGGTCGGCGACCGCAACGTCGTCAGCGTCGGGTTCAACTGGATCATGGGCTATCACGTCGACCCACCCAAGCCGCTCGAGCACGGCCACGTCGTCCAGGTATTCGGGCTGCCCAACATGCGCGCCGTGATCCATTGCCTGCCGCCCAAGGACTGGACGGAGCCCGGCTTCATGGGGCTCGGTATGATCTACACCGCGATGCCGGTCACCAATGCGGTTCCGAAAGTCGTTGCCGCCCAGCCTGGAATCGTCACGCTGGCGGATCTTCCCCCGATCACGGGTCGTCCGCCGACTCCGTGATCTCGACGCACACGGCCACCGCACCCGCGCCGACGTGGACGCCGAGCACCGGGCCCATGTCCGCCACCGTCGGCGGCTCGGCCGGGTGCAGGCGCGCGATCAGCTCGTGCGCAACGTCATTCGCGGCGCTGAGGTTGTCCACGTGCTGCACCGCAACGATCGCCGACCGCTCACCCACCTCGGTGACCACCTGCTCGACCAACGCGTCGAGCGCTTTGCTCGCGGTACGCACCCGTTGCGCCAACACCAGCCTGCCGTCGGGGTCGATGCGCAGCACGGGCTTGATCGCCAGCGCGGTACTGAGCCACGACGCCGCCGTACCGATCCTGCCGCCGCGGCGAAGGTTGTCCAACCGCTGCGCGACAACGTAGCCACGGACTCGGCCAACTGCCGAAAGAGCCTGCGCCTCAACGCTATCTAGGTCGCATCCCTCGGCTGCGGCCCGCGCAGCCGCCAACACCACGAACCCGGTTGCCAGTGCCACGGATTTCGAGTTCACCACCCGCACCGCGCCACTGAACTGCCGGGCCGCCTGCTCCCCCGATGTGACGGTGGACGACAACGCCGCCGAGACGTGAACGGCCACCACCCCGTCGCCGCTGCTGTCCTCCAACGCCTGACGGTAGGCGGTGCTCAACTCGGCTGGGGTGGCGCCGGCGGTGGTGGTTTTCGGACGAGAGTGAATGTCGACCGGGATGGCGTCGACGCCGTCGCGGAAGTCCTCACCGTCGCACAGAATGTGCAGTGGCACTTGGCGGATCCCCCACTGCTCGCGATCGCCGTCGCACAACCGCGACGACGAGTCGGTGACGACCACCACGGCCATAGTCGCTAGCCCTGCCGGTTCTCTTGCGTCACACCAGCTTCGGTCAACGCATTCAACATCAGCTCCGCCACGGCCTGATGCGCCTCGAAGTTCCAGTGGATGCCATCGGGATTGCCGCGCCCCGACATCACGTGCTCGACCACAGCGGCTTTCAGATCGACCAGCGGAACGCCGTGTTGGCCAGCCCATTCGGTGATCGCGTCCACTGTGCCGTTCCGCCCGTGGTGGGCGCGGCCATAAGTGTCTGCGATGTGTACAGACGGCAGTGACGCGACGATCGGGATGCCTGGCCGATTGAAATCGACGGCATTACGGGTCATTTCCAGGTACTCGACCGACAGGTGTGGCGGCAGCGCAGAGCGAGCGATCGGTGACAGCCTCGGCTGCAGCCAGCAATACCCGTCGCGTACCCAGCGCCGCAACCAGGCGGGGCGCACGTAGCGGATCGACTCACGCAGTGCCGTCGGCAGCGGCGACGGGAGCGAGTCCATACCGCTGGTCGCGAAGATCACCGCGCCCGCGCGAGGCAGCGCCGCCCACGCCCGGGGATCCTGGGTCGCGGCCCACCACACGTCGCGACACGTCCATCCGATGCGGCCGATCAGCTCGACATCCCAGCCGAGCTGGGCCGCAACGATATTCGGCCAGATGCGCGGATCGTCGGCGGGCAGGCCGCCGGTCGGTCCGTAGTAAGCCAGCGAGTCGGCGAAGATCAACAGCACCTGTCGGTGCGCGGCCCGCTCAGAGAGCATCGTCGGCGACCTGGGCCGATGCGTTCCACACATCCAGCCGCCATCGGATGTCCTCCAGGGAGGCTTCGGCGGCGGAGTGCCCGGACAGCTGCACCCAGCTGGCGTTGCCCATGCCGCCGAGCACCGGCCAGTTGTCGGCGGGTAATCCGAGAAGCTTGGCGGTCAACGCGGCGATCAGTCCGCCGTGCGCCACCAGAACCAGAGGCCGGTCGGGTTCGTCGGCGCCCCAATCGGATTGGGACTCAACGAGCTCCGCGACCACCGGCGAGCTGCGCCGGGCCACGTCGATGCGACTTTCCCCGCCGTGCGGCACCCACGTCGCGTCGTTGCGCCACTCGACGCGGGCGCCGGGCGCGGCGGCGTCGACTTCCCCGTGCGTCATGCCCTGCCAGTTGCCAAGATGCGTTTCCCGCAACCGCTCGTCCACGACCAATGGCGACCCCGTCCGCTCGCCCAGCACGACGGCGGTCTCGTAGGCACGGCGCAGATCCGACGACACGATCAGCAGCGGGTGACGCTTGCCCAGCACTTCGGCCACCGCGACCGCTTGCGCACGCCCCAGATCGGAGAGCTCGGTGTCGAGCTGGCCCTGCATCCGGCTCCCGGCGTTGAACTCCGTCTGGCCGTGCCGCACCATCACCAGCTGGCGCACCGTCATGACGTCCCGTCCCCGTCCAAATCGACAGGGATCTCCGGGCAGTCCCGCCACAACCGGTCCAGCGCATAGAAATCGCGTTCGTCCTCGTGCTGGATGTGCACGACGATCTCGACGTAGTCGAGCAGCGTCCAGCGGCCTTCGCGGGCGCCTTCGCGCCGCGCGGGTTTGTACCCGGCGCGGCGCATCTTCTCTTCCACTTCGTCGACGATCGCGTTCACCTGGCGCTCGTTGGACGCGGACGCGATGACGAAGGCGTCCGTGATCACCAGCTGCTCCGACACGTCGAGGACGACGACATTGTCGGCGAGCTTGGCCGCTGCGGCGCGAGCGGCGATGGTGGCCATCTCGGTGGCTTCGGCGGAGGCCGTCACGACTTGTCCTGGCTCGCGCATCGGTAGAGGCCGCGCTTGGCGACGTACTGCACCACCCCGTCAGGCACCAGGTACCAGATCGGGCGGTTCTCGCCGGCCCGGGCGCGACAGTCGGTGGACGAGATCGCCAGCGCCGGCACTTCGAGCAACGTCAACGCGTCGGAGGGTAGCGACTTGAACGCCGCTGAGACGTGCGCGCCGTCCAAGTCATAGCCGGGGCGGCTGACGCCGACGAAGCGGGCCAGCGAGAACAACTCCTCGACGTCCTGCCAGGTCAGGATCGATGCCAGTGCGTCGGCGCCGGTGATGAAGTACAACTCGCTGTCGGGATGCAGCTCGTGCAGCTCACGCAATGTGTCCCTGGTGTAGGTACGTCCACCGCGGTCGATGTCGACCCGGCTGACCGAGAACCGCGGGTTGCTTGCGGTCGCGATCACCGTCATCAGGTAGCGGTCCTCGGCGGGGGTGACGTGGCGACCGTGCTTCTGCCACGGCTCACCAGTGGGGACGAACACCACCTCATCGAGGTGGAAGCGGTCGGCGACTTCGCTGGCGGCGACCAGGTGGCCGTTGTGGATGGGATCGAACGTCCCACCCATCACACCGAGCCGCTTTCCTCCTGACGCCACGTTTGGGCAGCTTACTTAACCGGTGAAGGCCCGCGTCTGCCTCCAGTGGACGTCGAGATCTGCACCATGGCTGGGGTCACTCGCAAATCGCAGCCCTGGTGCAGAAATCGACGCAGCGGTGGGTCCATCGCTCTTGTAGCCTTCGGGCATGCGGGCGACCATTGATAAGGCAGGACGATTGGTTATCCCCAAGCAACTTCGCGATCATCCAGGACTGCGACCGGGCAAGGTGGAGGTCACCGCCGACGGCGCAGGCCTGCGTGTCGAGCCCCTCATTGACGACTCCCTCGGAGAGCGGGACGGACGGCTTGTAATTCCCGCGCATGGGGTAGAGATCAATGACCAGGTCGTGAGAATCCTGCGCGATGCCACCCAGCGCTAACACGGCTGTGCTGCCTGCGAGCGACCGACCTGATCGGGACCAGCTGCTCAGACCGGCAGCAGCCCGTCGATAACCTCCGCCAGCTGCTTGGCGTTGCGGCATTCGTGCATCGTGATCACGTCCTGATAGCGAGGCACCGCGGAATCGCCGCTGCCCCACAGATGCCGCGGCTCCGGGTTCAGCCAGTGCGCGTGCCGGCTTTCGGTGACCATCCGGTGCAGCACGTCCACCTCGGGATTGCGGTAGTTGTTGCGCCCGTCGCCGAGCACCAGCAGCGAGCTGCGCGGTGACAGCACGGTCGGGTAGTTCTCGGTGAACGACGTGAACGCGTTGCCGTAGTCGCTGTGCCCGTCGCGGGTGTACACCCCGGAATCGCGGGTGATCCGCTGCACCGCCATCGCCAAGTCCGCTTCCGGGCCGAACATGTGCGTCACCTCGTCGGTGGTGTCGATGAAAGCGAACACCCGCACTCGGGAAAACTGTTGGCGCAGTGCATGCACCAGCAGCAGCGTGAAGTGGCTGAAGCCGGCCACCGAGCCCGACACATCGCACAGCACCACCAGCTCCGGGCGCGCCGGCCGCGGCTTGCGCAGCACCATGTCGATCGGCACGCCGCCGGTGTTCATCGACTTGCGCAGCGTCTTTCGCAGATCGATCTCACCCGCCCGAGACCGGCGGCGGCGTGCCGCCAGCCGGGTGGCCAGGGTGCGGGCCAGCGGCGCCACCACACGTCGCATCTGCCGCAGCTGCTCACCCGACGCCCGCAGGAACTCGACGTTCTCCGACAGTTGCGGAATGCCGTACATGGCCACGTGGTCACGGCCGAGCTGCTCGGCGGTGCGCCGCTTGGTCTCCGCCTCCACCATCTTGCGCAGCTGCGAAATACGCTGGCTAGCAATGGCTTTGGCGATCTGCTCCTGCGTGGGCGTGGGCTCTTCGCCGTAGGGTGCCAGCAGTCCCGCCAGCAGCCGCCCCTCCAGCTGATCCAACGCCATCGCCTTGAGCGCCTGATACGACGAGTACGACGGGCCGCGGCTGGAGCTGTACCGCCCGTATGCCTCGACGATCTGCGCGACCAGCGCCTCCATCCGCTCGTCGTGATCACCGAGATCACTGTCGTCGCCCAGCAATTCGACAAGTTGAGCGCGCAGGGCGTCGAGGTCGTCGGGCGAACCCGAGCTGTCCTCGTCCTCGATCGGCACAGTGGCACGTGCACCGAGCGCGGCCGGGAACCACAGGTCGAACATCGCGTCGTACGTGTCGCGGTGGTCGGGCCGACGCAGCACGGCGCAAGCGATACCCTCGCGCAGCACCTCCCGATCACCAAGGCCCAGCACGCTCATCACCCGCCCGGCGTCGACCGTCTCCGACGGACCCACCGAAATGCCTTGTGCTCGTAGCGCTTCCACAAAGCCAACCAGATGCCCTGGAATGCCGTGCGGGGCAAGCGGCTGGGGCGGGCGGACGCGGCGGGCGGCCATCAGTTCAGCCTCAGCTCCCCGGCGGCGCGGGTGACGTCGGATTGATGCTTGAGCACCACGCCCAACGTCGACGCGATCGTCGCGTCGTCGATGGTGTCCAGCCCGAGCGCCAGAAGCGTTCGGCCCCAGTCGATGGTCTCGGCCACCGACGGCAGCTTCTTCAGCTGCATGCCGCGCAGCACCCCGATGATGCGCACCAGCTCCTCGGCCAGATGTTCCGGCAACTCGGGTACTCGGGACAGCAGGATTCGCCGCTCGAGGTCGGGGTCGGGGAAGTCGATGTGCAGGAACAAACACCGCCGCTTCAAAGCTTCGGAAAGTTCACGCGTCGCGTTGGAGGTCAGCACGACCAACGGCGCGCGCTCGGCGACGATGGTGCCCAGTTCGGGCACCGTGACGGCGAAGTCGGACAGCACTTCGAGCAGCAGGCCCTCGATCTCGATGTCCGCCTTGTCGGTTTCGTCGATCAGCAGCACGGTCGGCTCGGTGCGCCGGATCGCGGTCAGCAGCGGCCGGGACAGCAGGAACTCCTCGGAGAACACGTCGGTCTTGGTGTGTTCCCAGTCGCCCGAGCCGGCCTGGATCCGCAGGATCTGCTTCGCGTGGTTCCACTCGTACAGCGCACGTGACTCGTCGACGCCCTCGTAACACTGCAGCCGCACCAGCCCCGAGCCGGTGGCCTGCGCGACCGCCCGGGCCAGCTCCGTCTTGCCCACGCCCGCAGGCCCTTCGACCAGCAGCGGCTTGCCGAGCCGGTCGGCGAGAAAAACCGCTGTGGCGGTGGCGGTGTCGGGCAGATAGCCCGTTTCGGCGAGTCGGCGCGCCACGTCGTCGATGTCGGCGAACAACGGGGCGGGCCGTGCGGGGACGCTCACTTCATACTCCTGTTGTCAGGCCGGGCGGGTATGGCCATCGCCCCACACGATCCACTTGGTTGACGTCAGCTCCGGCAGGCCCATCGGCCCGCGCGCGTGCAGCTTCTGAGTCGAGATGCCGATTTCGGCGCCGAAACCGAACTGCTCGCCGTCGGTGAACGCGGTCGACGCGTTGACCATCACCGCCGCGGCGTCCACCTCTTCGGTAAACCGTTGTGCGGCAGCCAGATTGCTGGTCACGATGGCCTCGGTGTGGCCGGTGCCGTACTCGTTGATGTGGTTGATCGCGGCATCCAGCCCGTCTACCACCGCGACGGCGATGTCCATCGACAGGTACTCGCGGCGAAGGTCGTCCTCCGCACCGCCGGAGTGAATCGTCACCCCGGCCGACTCCAACGCGTTGGTCAGCCGCGGCAACGCCTCGCCGGCGATCGCGGCGTCCACCAGCAGCGTCTCGGCGGCATTGCAGACGCTGGGTCGACGGGTCTTGGCGTTCAACAGGATTCGTTCGGCGACGTCAAGGTCCGCCGCCTCGTGGACGTACACGTGGCAGTTGCCGACGCCGGTCTCGATGGTCGGCACCTGCGCATCGCGCACCACCGCGTCGATCAGCCCGGCACCGCCGCGCGGAATCACCACGTCGACCAGCCCGCGAGCCTGGATCAAGTGCGTGACGGTGGAACGGTCTTCGGCCGACAGCAGCTGTGCCGCGTCGGGTGGCAGGTTCTCGGTCGCCAGCGCAGCCCGTAGCACGTTCACCAGCGCGGTGTTGGAATGCGACGCCGACGAACTGCCGCGCAGCAGCACCGCATTGCCGGACTTCAGCGTGAGGCCGAATGCGTCAACGGTGACGTTCGGGCGGCTTTCGTAGACGATGCCGACCACGCCGAACGGCACCCGCTGCTGGCGCAGCTGCAGTCCATTGGGCAGGGTCCGCCCGCGCAGCACCTCGCCGATCGGGTCGGGCAGGCCCGCGACCTGCCGCAGACCGGCCGCGATGCCGTCGACACGGTGCGGGTTGAGCGCCAATCGGTCGAGCAGCGCTTCCGAAGTGCCAGCGGCCCGCGCCGCGTCCAGATCCTCGGCGTTGGCGGCCAGGATCACGTGCATATGAGACAGCAGCGCATCCGCCGCGGCGTGTAGCGCGCGGTCCTTGTCGGCGGTGGACAACGTCGCCAGCAGACGAGAAGCGACGCGCGCGCGTCGGGCCGCGTCGTGGACGTGCTCACGCAGGTCGGGGCGCGATGGTGCCTGCAGACTCATCAATCCAGGGTATCGGGCCAACCGCCCGGTTGGGCGCCCGGGGCTAACCTGAGCGAGTGACGCGGGTGTGCGTGGTCGGCAGCGTGAACACCGACCTCACCTTCACCGTCGACGCGCTGCCACGGGCCGGCGAAACGGTGCTGTCCTCCGCGCTGGCGTCGTCCCCGGGCGGCAAGGGCGCCAACCAGGCGCTGGCCGCGGCCCGCGCCGGGGCACGGGTGCAGTTCGTCGGCGCGGTCGGCACCGACGCGGCCGCCGACGCGCTGCTGGCGCACCTCCGCAGCAACGACGTCGGCACCGACGCAGTGATCACCGTGCCGGGGCCCAGCGGCACGGCCGCGGTCCTGGTCGACGCCGACGCGGAGAACATGATCGTCGTCGCTGCCGGCGCCAACGCTCATCTCGTGCTCGACTCGGCGTTCATGCGCGACGTCGTCGCGCAATCCGACGTGGTGCTGCTGCAACTGGAGATTCCGGCGCCGACGGCTGTGGCGGCCGCACGCGTTGCCCGCACCGCGAACGCGACCGTGATCGTGAACGCGTCACCTCCCAGTACATCGCCGGAAATGCCCGGGTTGGCCGCACTCGCCGACGTGGTCGTCGTCAACGAATCGGAAGCCGGCGCATGGCGGTGGGCCGTGCCGCACCTCGTGATCACCCAGGGTGCACGCGGTGCGACCTACATCGCGGACAGCCACGAGGTCGACGTCGCCGCGCCGCCGGTCGAGCCCGTCGACACGACAGGCGCGGGCGACGTGTTCGCGGGCGTGCTGGCCGCGGGCTGGCCAGGCGATCCTGACCGTGCCCTGAGGCGGGCATGCGCGGCCGGTGCATTGGCCACCTTGGTGCCCGGTGCGGGCGACTGCGCGCCCACCAACGAGGCAATCGAGGATGCACTGCGAGGCTGCTGATGTCATTGTCAGAGACGCGACGCCGCACCCTTGGCCGGCGAATCCGCCTGCTGGTCGCAGCCACGATCTCCTACAACGTCGTGGAAGCGATGATCGCGGTTGCAGAGGGAATCCGGGTCTCGTCATCGGCCCTGGTGGGTTTCGGGCTCGACTCTGTTGTTGAAGTGTCATCCGCGGCGGCCGTGGCATGGCAGTTCAGCGCCAAAGACCCCGAGTCCCGGGAAAAACCGGCCCTGCGGTTCATCGCGTGGTCGTTCTTCGCACTGGCCGCCTACGTCACCGTCGACGCGGTGCTGTCGCTGATCGGCATCGGCGAACCTCGTCCGTCGGCGATTGGCATTGGGTTGGCGGCTGTCAGCCTGATCGTCATGCCGCTGTTGTCGTTCGCCCAACGATCAGCCGGCCGCGAACTCGGATCGCGTTCCGCCGTAGCGGATTCCAAGCAAACGCTGCTTTGCACGTTCTTGTCAGCCGCGCTGCTTCTCGGCCTGGTTGCCAACGCCGTAGCGGGATGGTGGTGGGCGGATCCCGTTGCGGCCCTCCTGATCGCGGCCGTCGCCGTTCGCGAAGGCCGCGAAGCGTGGCGTGGTGATCCGTGCTGCACGGCCCACGTCGAGGAACTGCAATGAACGACAGGGCAATGGCGCTGATCGCGATCGCGACGTACGTCCTCGGCGCCATGGTCGGCATCGTCTGGCGCTCGTGGTGGCAGTGGCGCCGCACCGGGTCGACGGGCTTCGAGGGCGTCAGCGGGCGCGTCGGATCAGCCGAGTGGTTCGGCGGTATCGGTGTGGTCCTCGGAGTGGTGCTGACGTTCGCCGCGCCTGTCCTGCAACTGGCCGGGATCGTTGAGCCGCTGCCGTTCTTGCGCAGGGCATGGATCCAATGGGGCGGCGTCGTCATCGCCCTCGCGGGCATTACGTTCACCGTGTATGCACAACTCGCCATGGGCACGTCGTGGCGGATCGGTGTCGACGACAGCGAGACGACGACGTTGGTGCGTAGCGGCGTGTTCGGGCTCGTCCGCAATCCGATCTTCGTAGGCACGTGGGCGTTCTGGCTCGGCACAACGCTGGTCACCCCGAGGCGGGCCTGTGAAAATACGGTTTCGGCGAAGGGGAGATCAGTCCTCCGGGACTTCCCGCTCGATCTCGTCGAGCCAGGTTCGCGCCGACATGTCCGACGGCGCGCGCCAATCCCCACGCGGCGACAGCGATCCGCCGTGCGACACCTTCGGCCCGTTGGGCAACGCCGACCGCTTGAACTGGCTGAACGAGTAGAACCGCTCCACGAACACCTGCAGCCAGTGCCGAATCTCCTTCAGCGAGTAGGACGGCCGCTTGTCCGGAGGGAAGCCGGGCGGCCAATCGCCACGCTCCGGGTCGCTCCACGCGTGCCACGCCAGGAACGCGATCTTCGACGGCCGGAACCCGTACCGCAGCACCTGGAAGAGCGAAAAGTCCTGCAGCGAATACGGTCCCACTTTGGCCTCGCTGCTCTGCAACTCCTCTTCCTCGCCCGAGGGCACCAGCTCGGGGGTGATCTCGGTGTCGAGCACCGACCGCAGCACCTCGCACACGTCGGACTCGAACTGCCCTGAGGAGATCACCCAGCGAATCAGGTGCTGTATCAACGTCTTCGGAACTCCGCCGTTGACGTTGTAGTGCGACATTTGGTCACCGACGCCGTACGTCGACCACCCCAGCGCCAGCTCGGACAGGTCGCCGGTGCCGAGCACGATTCCGCCGCGCTGATTGGCGATACGGAACAGATAGTCGGTGCGCAAGCCGGCCTGAACGTTTTCGAACGTGACGTCGTAAACCTTTTCGCCGCGGCCGAACGGGTGCCCCATCTCCTTGAGCATCAGCTGCGCCGTCGGCCGGATGTCGATCTCCTCGAACGTCACACCCAATGCACGCGACAGCCGAATCGCGTTGTTCTTCGTCCGTTCACCGGTGGCAAAGCCGGGCAGTGTGAACGCCAGAATGTCTCTGCGCGGCCGGTTTTCCCGGTCCATCGCACGCGCGGCGACGATCAGCGCGTGGGTGGAGTCGAGCCCGCCCGACACGCCGATGACCACCTTCGGGTAGTTCAGCGCACGCAGCCGCTGCTGGAGCCCGGCCACCTGGATGTTGTAGCCCTCGTAGCAATCCTGTTCCAGCCGTTCGGTATTCGACGGCACGAACGGGAACCGCTCGATGCGCCGGCGCAACCCGACGTCACCCGTCGGCGGGTCGAGCTGAAACTCCATGCGGCGGAACGACTCCGCGGCATCCGCGTGGTGGTTGCGGTTGTCGTCGAACGTTCCCATCCGCAACCGCTCGCTGCGCAGAAGTTCCAGGTCCACGTCGGCGACGCAGTGCTGCGGGCCCTTCGGGAACCGCGGGGTGTCGGCGAGCAGCCGGCCGTTCTCCCAGATCATCGTCTGCCCGTCCCACGCCAGGTCGGTGGTCGACTCGCCCTCCCCCGCCGCGGCGTAGACATAGGCGGCAAGGCACCGAGAGGACGCCGAGCGCGCCAGCAGACAGCGGTCCTCCGCCCGGGCGATCGTGATCGGGCTGCCGGACAGGTTCGTCAGCACCGTCGCCCCCGCCAGCGCCGCCTCCGCACTCGGCGGCACCGGGACGAACATGTCCTCGCACACCTCGACGTGCAGCACGAAACCAGGCACGTCGGACGCGGCGAACAACAGGTCGGGTCCGAACGGCACCTGGGCCCCGTCCACCCGGATCACGCCCCGGACGTTGTCGCCAGGAGCCAACTGCCGCCGCTCGTAGAACTCCCGATACGTGGGCAGGTACGACTTGGGCACGACGCCGAGCACCTTGCCCCGGTGCACGACGACCGCGGTGTTGTAGATGCGGTGCCGGTACCGCAACGGCGCGCCGACCACCAGCACCGGCACCAGCTCGGTGGAGGCGGTGACGACGTCGACCAGCGCTTCCTCGACCGCGTCGAGCAGAGCGTCCTGCAGCAGGATGTCCTCGATTGAGTACCCCGACAGCGTCAGCTCGGGGAACACCGCCAACGCGACGGCCTCGTCGTGGCAGTCCTGCGCCATCCGCAGCACCGACTCCGCATTCGCGGCCGGATCGGCGATCGCGGTGTGAATCGTGCAGGCGGCGACGCGAACGAAGCCGTGCCGGTACGCCGAGTAGAAGTCCATGACGCCATTGTTGCCCCCATCTCTGCTCGGATGACCAAGTACGGGGTATGCAGATGCCATGAGCCACACCGCTGTGCGCCTATCGGCGTTACGGGTTTGGCCAAGGCGTGTAGCCTGCTCTAACTAGTGGTGAGGATTATTTGCCGGGCGTCCACGCGGGCATCGCAGCCGCCAAGGACTCCCCGCACCCCCCGTTAGGACAGGACTGAAAGTTGCCAGAAACACAGAGCTTGCGGCCACACTTCGAGGACGTGCAGGCCCACTATGACCTGTCCGACGACTTCTTCCAGTTGTTCTTGGACCCGACGCAGACCTACAGCTGCGCTTACTTCGAGCGCGACGACATGACGCTGGAAGAGGCCCAGATCGCCAAGATCGACCTGGCGCTGGGCAAACTCGGCCTGCAGCCGGGCATGACGCTGCTCGAAGTCGGCTGCGGTTGGGGGTCGACGATGCTGCGCGCGTTGGAGAAGTGCGACGTCGACGTCGTCGGCCTGACGCTGAGCAAGAACCAGAAGGCCTACGTCGAGCAGCTGTTGGCGGTGTCGGATAGCCCGCGTTCCAAGCGGGTGCTGCTCGAGGGCTGGGAGCAGTTCCACGAGCCGGTGGACCGGATCGTGGCGATCGGCCCGCTCGAGCATTTCGGCTACGACCGCTACGACGATTTCTTCAAGCTGGCTTACGACCTGTTGCCGGCCGATGGCAAGATGCTGCTGCACACGATCGTTCAGGCGAGTAAGGATGAGCTCGAACAGCGCAATCTGCCGATCACGATGCGGCACCTGCGTTTCTTCAAATTCATCATGGACGAGATCTTCCCCGGCGGCCGGCTGCCGTTGGTGGCACTGGTCGAGGAGCACGCCACGAAGGCCGGGTTCACGGTGAGCCGGATCCAGCGGCTGCAGCCGCACTACGCGAGGACGCTCGACACGTGGGCGGCGGCGCTGGAGGCTCATAAGGACGAGGCGATCGCGATCCAATCGGAAGAGGTCTACGACCGGTACATGAAGTACCTGACCGGCTGCGCCGAGTTGTTCCGCGACGGCTACACCGACGTGTGCCAGTTCACGCTGGAAAAGGGATAGTCAGGACATCGTCTGTTCCGCGCTCGACGGCGAGCGACCCGACCTGGTGCGGCCGATTGAGCCCGATCCGGAATGCCGCTTCCTCACCAAGGTGCGCCACAGTGCGTTCTACTCCACCGCGCTGGATGCCTATGTGCGGCATTTCTAGCGCTTACCCTCGAACCGTGGATGCCCCGGAACTGCTCGCGGCGTTGGCGGGCCGCCGGATCGCTGTGCTGACCGGCGCGGGCATGTCGACCGACTCCGGCATCCCGGATTACCGTGGGCCCGATTCACCACCGAGCAACCCGATGACGATCCGGCAGTTCACCTCCGACCCGGTGTTCCGGCAGCGGTACTGGGCGCGCAACCACGTCGGCTGGCGGCATATGGATCGGACCGCGCCGAATGCCGGCCATCGGGCGCTCGCCGCTTTGGAGCGGGCCAGCGTCGTGTCGGGGGTGATCACGCAGAACGTCGATCTGCTGCACACCAAGGCGGGCAGCCGCACCGTGGTCAACCTGCACGGCACCTACGCGCAGGTGATCTGCCTGGGCTGCGGGCACACGATGACGCGCGCGCACCTGGCCGGACTCCTCGAGGCGCGGAACCCGGGTTTCGTCGCCGACGCGGACGGACTCGCCGTGGCGCCCGACGCGGACGCGGTGGTGGCCGACACCTCGTCGTTTCGAGTCGTCGACTGCCCGGCATGCGGGGGGATGTTGAAGCCCGACATCGTCTATTTCGGCGAGAATGTGCCTAAACACCGTGTTGCGCAAGCTTTTTCGCTGGCTGACAACGCCGATGCGCTGCTGGTAGCCGGGTCCTCGCTGACGGTGTTCTCGGGTTACCGGTTCGTGCGGCACGCCGCCGCGCGCGGCATCCCCGTCGCGATCGTCAACCGCGGCCCAACCCGCGGCGATGACCTCGCCACGGTCAAGATCGACGCCGGCTGTTCGCCGATCCTGACGCTGCTGGCGGACGAACTCGTCGCAGGTGTCATGGCGTGACGGTCGAGATCCGCTCGCCGATGGCGGGCACGGTGATCGCAGTCGACGTCTCTACGGGACAGACCGTGGCCGCCGGTGCGGTGCTCGCCGTCGTCGAAGCAATGAAGATGCATCATTCGCTTCACGCAGAACACGGCGGACGCGTCGAGGACATCCGCGTCAAACCGGGCGACATCGTGGCAGCAGGCGACGCCGTGATCCTGCTCGATCCCTCCGACGCCGGCAACACAGCCGCGCCCGAAGAGCAGCAGATCGACCTCGACGAGATCCGTCCCGATCTGGCCGCGCTTTTCGAGCGGCGTGCCAAGTTGCTCGACGAGGACCGGCCGCAGGCCGTCGCCCGTCGTCACGACCGTGGAATGCGCACCGCGCGAGAGAACATTGCCGACCTCACCGACGACGGCCTGCTGGTCGAGTACGGCGGCTTCGCCGTCGCCGCGCAACGAGGCCGGCGCACGATCTCCGATTTGGAAGCAGCCACCCCCGCCGATGGCGTCATCACGGGCCTCGGCCGGGTCAACGGCGAAAAGTTCGGACCGCAACGATCGACGTGCGCCATCGTGGCCTACGACTACACCGTCCTGTCGGGCACCCAAGGCCACTTCAGCCACCGCAAGACCGACAGGATCCTGCAACAGGCCCGGCGGCACCGCTATCCCGTGGTGCTGTTCGCCGAGGGCGCGGGCGGACGCCCCGGCGACACCGACGCGCCGAACGTGGCGGGGCTGCACTACACCACGTTCGCCGAGATGGGCGCGCTGTCCGGTGTCGTTCCGATGATCGGGGTGGTCGCCGGGCGCTGCTTTGCGGGCAACGCCGCGCTGCTCGGCACGTGCGACGTCATCATCGCCACCGCCGACGCAACCATCGGCATGGCCGGCCCGGTGATGATCGAGGGAGGCGGACTGGGCACCTTCACTCCCGAACAGGTGGGCCCGATCGACGTGCAGACCCGCAACGGGGTCGTCGACATCGCGGTGGCCGACGAGGCGGAAGCGGTCACCGCCGCGAAGCGGTACCTGGCCTACTTCCAGGGCGCGCTGCCCGACTACGAGGTGGCCGAGCAGCGTTCGCTCCGCCACCTGGTGCCCGAGAACCGCCAACTCGCCTACGACGTGCGCGCGGTCGTGCGCACGCTGTGCGACGTGGATTCGGTGCAGGAGTTGCGGCGCGCGTTCGGCACGTGCGTCGTCACCGCGCTGGCCCGCATCGAGGGCCGATCCGTGGGCGTGATCGCCAACGATCCCGCCGTGCTCGGTGGCGCGATCGATGCCGACGGCGCCGACAAGCTCGCCCGGTTCCTGCAGCTGTGCGACGCGTTCGGCGTTCGTCGTTTCCCTTTGCGACACACCGGGATTCATGGTCGGCCCGACGCGGAGAAGGCGGCAACGGTGCGTCACTTCTCGCGGCTGTTCGTGCTCGGCGGCCATTTGAGCGTGCCGATGATCACGGTCGTGCTGCGCAAGGGATACGGCCTCGGCGCGATGGCGATGGCGGCCGGATGCTTCCACAACACCTCCGCGACCGTGGCGTGGCCGACCGGCGAGTTCGGCGGGATGAACCTCGAAGGCGCAGTGCGCATCGCGGCCCGAGGCACACTCAGTGCCATAGCGGATGCCGACGAGCGGCAGAGGACTTATGACGAGATGCTGGCCGCCGCATATCGCGACGGCAGCGCAATGAACACGGCATCGCATCTGGAGATCGACGACGTGATCGACCCTGCCGAGACACGCGCCGTCATCGCGGCGACGCTGCTGTCAGCGGCGCGGCCGACCGGTGACGGCTGGGCCAACCCGAACCGCCGCGCCGGAATCGACACGTGGTAAGCGTCAGCCGAGCTCGTCGGCCACCGTCTTCGCCCATTGCTGCACATGTGCCGCGTCGCGCCAGTCGCCGGCCTTGGTCTTGGCCATAGCGCTGGCCGGGAAACCCTTCGCGTCGGGCGCGAGCCGTCCGCCAAAGGTCACATGCCCGCGCGCTCCGACAAGAGCAGCGAGCTTCTGCACCTGACGCGTCGGCGGAATGTCGCGCTGCTCGGCAGAGTCGTCCAGCGGACCCGAACTGACCAGCCACACCGGCAGGTCCTGCAACAGTTTACGGTTTCGCTTGACGAAGCGGCGGGCGTCGCGGTGCCAGCGGTTGGCGTACAGCGCGCCGGCCACGATCACCGCGTCAACGCCCTCGGGGCGGCGGACCTCCTTGGCGGGCGCCACGAGCACATCGTGCCCGAGGTCGCGCAGCGCGTCCCCGATCATCGTCGCCAATCCGGCGGTGCCATGCCGTTCTGAACCGAACGCAACAAGAATGTGCATGCTCCGATCCTCGTGGGACAGGCGTTCCCGCTGTAGAGGCACATTGCCCGGTGTGAGAGGACCATCGCCCCTTCCGAAGTGCGACCGCAGGGCGCATCGTAGTGTCATGGGGCATTTGTCGATGCTTGACGCGAGCTTTCTCGAAGCCGAAGACTCCGACCGCCACGTCAGTCTCGCGATCGGTTCGGTGTGCGTGCTCGAAGGCCCGATGCCAGACGACGACGCGCTCGTATCCGGGCTCGCGGAGAGAGTGCAGACGGTTCCGCGGTTCAGACAGGTGCTGCGCACGCATCTGCTGGACATCGAAGCGCCGGAATGGGTCGAGGCGCCCAACTTCGACATCTCCCACCACGTGCACCGCGTCGCGGTTCCCCACCCCGGCGATGACGCGGCGCTTTTCCGGCTCACCGCCGACGTGATGGAGCGACGGCTCGACCGGGATCTCCCGCTGTGGGAGTGCTGGATCGTCGAGGGCCTGCCGGACGGCCAGTGGGCCATGATCATGAAGATGCACCACTGCATCGCCGACGGCATCGCGACGATGCACATGCTCACCGGAATGAACGACGGCGGCGAGGGCGACACGTACGCCGCCGACATCCGAGCCGCGCACGAGCCGCCACCGCGCCGACTGGGGTTGCCCCAGTTCAGCCCCGACCCCCGCAAGTGGGTCAGCGGCGCGTGGGAGAGGTCGACGTCGCTGGTGGGTGGCGCCACCCGCGCGTTGGGCGGGACCATCGAAATCCTCGGCGGCATGCTGCGTCCTGCCCCGACCTCGTCGCTCGTGGGTCCGGTAGCCACCATGCGGCGCTACGCCGCGGCCGAGGTGTCCCTCGACGACGTGAAAAAGGTCGCCCACGCATACGACATGACGCTCAACGACGTCGCGCTGGCCGCGATCACCGATGCATACCGCGCTGCACTGATTCGCCGCGGCGAGAAGCCACAACGCAATTCGCTGCGCACGCTGGTACCGGTGTCGGTGCGCTCCAACGACGAAGTCGGCAAGGTCGACAACCGGGTATCGCTGATGCTGCCGCACCTTCCCGTCGAATTGTCGGACCCTGAAGACCAACTCCGCGCTGTGCACAGACGATTGATGCAAGCCAAAGAAAGCGGACAGCGGCAGGCGGGAGCCGCGTTCATGTCAGCGGCAAACATGATTCCGTTCCCGCTGAGCGCGTGGACGGTGCGGGCGATGACGCGACGTCCCCAGCGGGGGGTTGCCGCACTGGCGACGAACGTGCCCGGTCCACGCCATCCGACGCAGATCATGGGCCACAAGGTGAAGCGGCTCTTCCCGATCCCGCCGATCGCGCTCGGGCTGCGGACGGGAATCGCGATCGTGAGCTACGCCGACACGCTGATCTTCGGCATCACCGGCGATTACGACACCGCCCCGGACGTCGACGACATCGCCCGCGGCATCGAGCGCGCAGTGACACGTCTCGTCGGGATCGCGTCAGGGTCTCGCCACGCCGTCCCACTGCATGCGAACTTGCGTTCCGGCAGTTGATGTTTCGATCGTGACGCGGTCCGACAGCGCTTTCATCAGCGGAATTCCCCGTCCGCGAGTACGGGCGGGGGGCCCGGGATTGGGCATGCGCCAGACGCCTTGGTCGGCAATCGTCGCCGTCAAACTCGCGGAATCCGGGTCATAGTGTGCAATCAGATCCATCATTCCCGGGCGATCCGTGGTCACATACGCGAATTCCGCCGCGTTGGCCAGTGCTTCATTGATCGCCAGCACCAGATCACTGGATCGGATCGGGTCTAGGCCGAAGAACCGCTGAAGCCATCCGGCGAATTCTTCCCGGATGCGCGAGGCACTTTCGGCATCGGCCGGGATGCCGATGCGCGCGAAACGTTCGGCATTGGCGACGTCGGCCCGAGACGTTGAATCGATCATGGTGGTTGATGACTACCCGGCGAAGCCTCTTTCTACGCGCTCAGCGCGGACAGTGCCTCGTCACGAGTTGCATACAGTTCGATCAGATCGGCAATACCGACGAGCTTGAGCGGGCGACTGGTTGCCGGCCCATCCGCGACCACGCAGAACCGCATGTCGGGCGTCACCTCGTCGTGCACCGCGACCAGAACACCCATTCCCGCCGACGCCAAGAATTCGACTTCTGCGAAATCGACCACAAGGCCGCCCGGCTTCTTGTCGAGCGCAGCCCGGATCGCCTGCTCCAGCTGCGGCGCAGTGAGCATGTCCACGACGCCAGAAACGGACACGACCACGACCCGGCCGACCCATTCTTCGTCGACGACGCAGCCGGTGGTCTTTGTTGCATGTTGTTCGTCCACAGTCACCTCCGGTGTGGATTCCGCTCGCGAGGCTGCGGTCTGAACCTGCAAGGTCAGTCAATGTCGTTAGCGCCGATGACGACGCAACTGGAAACAGAGTAACCCAGGGTCCTGCTATCGAAGATCCCGACGGCGAAACGCCGCCAGAGCGACGGCGATCAGCGCCGCGTCGATCAGCAACAGCCATGCCACGGGGGCCAGCCGGAACGGCTCGCCGGGTATTCGCTGGGTGTGGGTGAACGGGACCAGGTCGAGCAGCCAGTGCGGGAAGCCGGCAATGGACCCCAGCAGGTACAGCGCGACGAAACCGATGAGCACCGCCCATGCGACCGTGGCGAACCGTGGCATCAGCCCGAACAGCGCCACAGTGATCGCAGGCAGCATCCAGATCGCCGGCAGCTGGAGGGCCGCGAGCGCCATCACCGTGCCCAGTTTGGTCGCCACGGCACCGGCGGCGACCCCATACGCCAGGCCCGCGACGACGCCGGCGGCCAGGATCGCGACGGCTGACCCCGTGATCGCGGGTACGAGGTGACTCGCGGCCCACCTGATCCGTCCGACGGCCGTGGTGAGTACCGCCTCGCCGCGTTGCGCGGCCTCCTCCTGGTGCAACCGCAGTGCGGCCGACACGCCCTGCGCCGCGGCGGTGACCGCGAGAATGCTGAAAGCGATTGCCAGGAAAGAATTTTCGATTGCCGTCGATCCACCCAGCCGATTGACGATCTCGCGAATCGTCGGGTTGTCGCCCCACTGGTTGCCCATGCCGTACACGACGTTGCCAACCAGGCCGCCGTAGAGGCACAGCCCGATCGTCCAGGCCAGCAGCGACCCGCGATGTAGCCGCCACGCAAGGCCGAACGGACCTGACAGCGCCGGAGACGCGGTTGCCGGGCCGGGCCGGTCGGCGATCAGTCCGGCGCCGAGATCGCGGCGGCGCAGCAGCAGGTACGCGACGGTGGTCAGCGCTGCCGTGGTGCACAGGTGCAGAAGCAGCACCGGCCACCGGTCACCGGCATACGGACGGACCTGCAATGACCAACCCAGCGGCGAGAGCCACGACAATGTTCCGGAGCTGGCATCGCCGACCGCACGCAGCGCGAACGCGGCGCCGAGGACCGCGAACGCGATGCCGCGTGCAGTGCGCGCGTTGGTGCTGAGTTGGGCGGCCACCGCGGCGACAGAAGAGAACACCAGCCCCGACCCGGCCAGCGCGAACCCGAACGCGACCGAGCCGGACGGCTCGGCGTCGGTGGTAAGCAGACACGCGATGCCGATGAGTCCGGTGGCCACCGACGCGCCGAACGCCAGGAGCAGCGCCGCAGTGAGGCCCGCGTAGCGGCCGACAGCCGTCGAGTCCAGCAGTTCGGCGCGACCCGTCTCCTCCTCGGCCCTGGTGTGGCGGATGACCGTCAGGATCACAGCCACGCCGATCAGCAGGTGGAACAAACCCGCCTTCCAGAGCCCCACCGCACCGATGCTGTCGTTGTAGACGTTTCCGTACAGCGCGCGCTGGGCGCTGCTCGACATGATCGTGGCCGCGAGTTGCGCCCGGTCGGCAGCGGTCGGAGAGACGCTTTCGATGCTCGCGACATAGACGGTGGACAGCGGCACGGATAGCAGCAACATCCACAGCGGCAACACGATTCGGTCCCGCCGGACGAACAGCCGCAGCAGTCCCCGGGTCCCGGTCAATGTGGTGTTCGCGCCGACCGCGACGGCGGTCACGCCGCCACCCGGTAGTGACGCAGGAACAGCTCTTCGAGCGTGGGCGGCTGGCTGACCAGCGTGCGCACGCCGGTATCACCCAGTACGCGAATGAGTTCCCCGAGGCTGCCGGCATCGACCTGCGCGTAGACGGTGTTGCCTTCGACCGTGACGTCCTCGACGCCAGGGATCCGGCTGAGATCGGGTGGCGGGCCGGCCAGTTCGGCCTTGATCGACGTGCGGCTGAGGTGCCGCATCGATTCCAGTGTGCCGCTCTCGACGGTCTTGCCCGCCCGGATGATTGTCACCTTCTCGCACAGCACCTCCATCTCCGAGAGGATGTGGCTGGAGAGCAAGACGGTGACGCCACGGTCACGGGCCTCGATCACGCACTCACGAAACACACGCTCCATCAACGGGTCCAGCCCGGAGCTCGGCTCGTCAAGCAGGAGCAATCGCGCTCGCGAGGACAAGGCCGAGATCAGCGAGACCTTCTGGCGGTTGCCTTTCGAATACGTGCGCGCCTTCTTCTTGGGGTCGAAGTCGAAGCGCTCGATCAGTTCGGCGCGGCGCCCTTCGTCGATGCCGCCGCGCATCCGGGCGAGCAGGTCGATGATCTCGCCGCCGGTCAGCGACGGCCACAACGTGACATCGCCGGGGACGTAGGCGATCTCGCGATGCAGAGCCACCGCGTCGCGCCACGGGTCGCGACCCAAGAGGCCCGCGTGGCCGGACGTGGCGCGCAGCACGCCGAGCAGCACCCGGATGGTGGTCGTCTTTCCGGAGCCGTTGGGCCCGAGGAAGCCGTGAATTTCGCCTTCGTTGACCGTCAGGTCCAACCCGTCGAGGGCGCGCACGCGGCCGAAATGTTTATGCAGATCCGAAACTTCGATAACAGCTGTCATTCCCCCGCCTGGTCGTCCTCAATTCACTGCGGTCAGCCGGGCGTCGACGTAGCGCACGACGTCGCCCAGCGTTCGCAAAGAAGCGTAGTCCGACTCGGGGATCTCGACCTGCAGCCTCTTGTGAATCCCGATGAGGAAGTTCAGCCAGTCCATGGAATCCAGGTCCACCTGGTCACGCAGCAACTCGTCGTCGGTGATCTCGTCGGCGTCCACTTCGGGGGCGATGCCCGTCAAGACCGACAACACCTCGGTGCGAATATCATTAGCGTTCACTGGCTTTCACCCCTCGAGTTGGTCGGGCTGCTGGAGCAGCTCGTTTATCGCCGCGAGGAACAGCGCGCCGCGGTGTCCGTCGCTCGCCCGGTGATCCGCTGCGAGCGTGGCCTGCACATTGGTGGTGACCCGAATTCCTTTGTCGATCACCGAGACCCGCTGCGCGGTCTTGCCGAAACCGACCAGCGCGACCTGCGGCGGGTAGATCACTCCGAACACGCTGTCAACGCCCTGATCGCCGAGATTGGTGACGGTGATGGTGGGGTCCGACATCTCGGAGCTGCGCAGTGAGAAAGCCCTGGCCCGTGCCACCAGGTCGGTGAGGTCGCTCATCAACTCGTCGAGCTTCTTGGTGTCGACGTTGTGGACCGCCGGTGCCACCAAGCCGCCGGCGCGTAGCGAGATGGCCACGCCGACGTGGACGTCCGAGACAGCCTCGAACCCGTCGTCCCGATAGAATCCGTTGAACTCCTTGAAGCGCTTCGCTGCCAGCGCGACCGCCTTCAGTTGCAGCACAGCCGGCAGCACACGCTCGGTGATCGACAGCTGGGCGTTGCGTTCGGCCAACCACGTCAGCGCGGTGTCCATGATCACGTCGTCGGCCAGGTAGTAGTGCGGAATCTCGCGCTTGGACCGGCTCATCGCGGCCGCGATCGAGCGCCGCATCGCTGTCGCGCGGTCGGTGGCCACCGCCGGTTTGGGCTCGGGCACCTTCACCGCGGCGGCGTGCTCGACGTCGGTGATGGTCACCGCGCCCTGCGGGCCGGTGCCGGTGACGGCTTCGATGTCGACGCCGAGCGATGTGGCGACACGGCGCGCTGCCGGCGATACCCAGCGCCGTCGGTGCGGCGGAAGCGGCGCCGCCATCGCCGCCCGCGGTGCCGGCACGACCTCAGGAGCGGCGGCCGGCGCCTCCTCGGCCGCCTCCACGGTCGGCGCGACCGATGGCGTTGGGGGCGAGGCAGTTTCGCCCGCCTCCAGCAACGTGGCAAGAGCCGCTCCCACTTGGACGGTTTCCCCGACCGGCACGAGCAGTTCGTGCACCGTGCCCTCGTGCCAGCATTCGATTTCGACTGCGGCCTTCGTGGTCTCGACCACCGCCACGATCTGGCCACGGGTCACCTTGTCACCGGGTTTGACGCGCCACTCGTTCAGCGTGCCCTCGTCCATGTCCGCGCCGAGGGCTGGCATCTTGAATTCGATCATTGGCGGTCACCGAACAGGCCCTGTACCGCCGCGACGATTTTGTCCGGTTGCGGCAGCGCCGCCTGTTCCAGGTGCTTCGCGTACGGAATCGGCACCTCTGCGGTGCAGACGCGGGCGATCGGGGCGTCGAGGTCGAAGAACGCGTTCTCGACGATGCGGGCGCTGATTTCGGCGGCCAGGCTGCCGCTGCGCCAGGCCTCATCGACCACCACGGCGCGGTGAGTCTTGCGGACGGACTCGACGATAGTGGCGGTGTCGAGCGGCCGGAGCACACGTAGATCGATGACCTCGGAGTCGATTCCGGCCAGCGACAACTCGTTGGCGGCGTCGAGTGCCTTGGGCACGCAGCCGCCGTAAGCGATCACCGTGACGTCCGATCCGGTGCGCCGGACCGCGGCGCTCGAGATGTCGGTGGGCGTCAACGTATCGACGTCGGCTGCGGCGTTGTACAGCTGGACGTGTTCGAAGATGAGCACCGGGTCCGGGTCGGCGAGCGCCGAGGGCAGCATGCCGTAGGCGTCGGCCACCGTCGCCGGAGCGACCACCTTGATTCCCGGAACATGTGCGTACCAGCATTCCAGGCTGTGCGAGTGCTGGGCGGCCAGCTGCCGGCCGGCGCCGGTGGCCATCCGCACGACCAGCGGCACGGAGAACTGGCCGCCGGACATATGCCGAAGTGCCGCA
>DASWBF010000092.1:0-1756 GCA_036390735.1 Mycobacterium sp.
GCCAAGCTGGACGGTAGCGTGTCGATAAGTATGCGGGAGCTAGTGCATGACTGATGTGATTAGCGTCGATCTGGGGCTCACCGCCGCGAGCGGTGTGCCCACGGCCGACCAACCGCAGAAGGCCAAGGACTTCACCAGCGACCAAGAGGTCCGCTGGTGCCCCGGCTGCGGTGACTACGTCATCCTGAACACGATTCGTAACTTCCTGCCGGAGCTGGGACTTCGGCGCGAGAACATGGTGTTCGTCAGCGGCATCGGGTGCTCGAGCCGCTTCCCGTACTACCTGGAAACGTATGGGCTGCACTCGATCCACGGCCGCGCGCCGACGCTGGCGACCGGCCTGGCGCTGGCCCGCGAGGACCTGTCGGTGTGGGTCGTCACCGGCGACGGCGACGCGCTCTCGATCGGCGGCAACCACCTGATCCATGCGCTGCGCCGCAACGTCAACATCACGATCCTGTTGTTCAACAACCGGATTTACGGGTTGACCAAGGGGCAGTACTCGCCGACGTCGGAAGTCGGCAAGGTCACGAAGTCCACCCCGATGGGTTCGCTCGACCAGCCTTTCAACCCGGTGTCGATGGCACTGGGCGCGGAGGCCTCGTTCGTCGGCCGCGCGCTGGACTCCGACCGCAAGGGGCTCTCCGAGGTGCTGCGGGCCGCTGCCGCGCATCGCGGCGCCGCGTTCGTCGAGATCCTGCAGGACTGCCCGATCTTCAACGACGGCTCGTTCGACCTGCTGCGCAAAGAGGGCGCCGAGGAGCGGATCGTCAACGTCGCGCAAGGCCAGCCGATCACGTTCGGCGCCAACGGCGAATACTGCGTGGTGCGGTCCGGGTTCGGTCTCGAGGTGGCCAAGACCGCCGACGTGGCTGCCTCTCAGATCATGGTGCACGACGCCACCGTCGAAGATCCGAGCTACGCGTTCGCGCTGTCGCGGCTCTCCGACCAAGACCTCGAGCACACCGTGATGGGTGTCTTCCGGCAGGTGCAGCGCCCCTCCTACGACGACAGCGCTCGCGAACAGGTGCACGCCGCGCGGGAGGCGACTCCACACGACACCGCCGCACTGCAGTCGCTGCTGCGTGGACGCGACACCTGGACTGTTGACTAAAACCGGTTCCACGCTGGCCGCCGTCGTGCTGGCAGGTGGCGCGTCGCGTCGGATGGGCCGGGACAAGGCCACGTTGCCGTACCTGGGCGGAACGCTGGTCGAGCATGTGGTCGGCGCCGTCAGCCAGCGGTGTGCGCCGGTATTCGTGATCGCCGCACCGGGTCAGCGAATTCCTGCGATGGACGCCGAGGTGCTGCGTGACGACGTGCGGGGGGTCGGGCCGCTGGTCGCGACTGGCCGCGGGTTGCGCGCGGCGGCGGAAGCCGGTGTGCCGTGGGCCTTCGTCTGCGGGGTCGACATGCCGTTTCTGGACACGGCGTTGATCGACGTGCTGGTGGACTTGTCGAAGAACCTGAGCGCCGACGTGGTGCTGCCGTGGGACGGCCGCGACCACTACCTGGCGGGGTTGTACCGGACGTCGCTGGTCGGCCGGATCAACGAGCTGGTCGCCGCGGGCGAACGCAGCATGGCGGCCTTGGTGAATTCCGTTGAGGCACAGCGAATTGTGGTGGCAGACTGCCGCTCGCTCACCAACGTCAATTCGGCTGCCGATTTGTCGGTGCTCCGATAACAACCACTTTTCTCCTGCTCGCGCAAAGGAGACCCCCGCCTCGCGCACGACGAATTTGACGCGTCATAAAA
>DASWBF010000093.1:0-7246 GCA_036390735.1 Mycobacterium sp.
CATAGCAACACTATTCGCGTGTTACCCGCGCCGCAGCCGCAAGACACAATTAGATAACGAAGTTCTGGCGGGGAACACTAGGCGGTATGCCAGGTCGACCAGCGTGGTGTAGTCGATCGCCGGTCGCCGTTCGGACAGGTAGGCCACGAGCAGGTCTCGCCGGGCATCCTCGCGACCATCTCGCGGCGAATGAGGTTGCCGATGCTGGTTGGAGAGCGCAGGCCGACCACCCGCGCCGCGGCGGCAAGCCCCAAGCAATGACCTGTGGGTGCGTAGCAAACACAAGGTAGCTTTTGGAAACCCCGCTCACTAGGTCCTGGCGACATAGACTTAGGCCGCCATTGCGTCTGCTTGAAAGGTTCAACCATGAAGGATTCGGCGGATGCGGTAATACGAAATTACTTCGCCTCCTTTGTGAAATCGGACGTGGACGAACTCACGAGCTTTTTCACCGACGACGCCGTCTACGTCGACGGCCCAAGAGGAGTCCATCGGGGAATCGACGCCATCCGAGCCGAATTCGAAGCGATTGTGCAGATCGTGCCGAGCACGACCGTCGACATCAAGGCGCTGGTCGCCAACGGTGGCACAGTCATGGTTGAACGAGTGGACAACTTCGAAATCGGTGGCAAGCCATTCGACTTGGAAGTCGTCGGGGTGTTCGACGTCGACGACAACGGCCGCATCACGCGCTGGCACGATTACTACGACTTAAGGTCGTCAGAGGAGCGCATCGCAGCCGGACTGGCCGCTCAGTCCAGGTAGTCGCGCAGGACCTGAGAACGGCTGGGGTGCCGCAGTTTTGACATCGTCTTGCTCTCGATCTGGCGGATCCGCTCGCGGGTGACGCCGTACACCTGGCCGATTTCGTCCAGCGTCCGCGGTTGCCCGTCGGTCAGGCCGAACCGCAGCCGTACCACGCCGGCCTCGCGCTCCGACAGCGTCTCCAGCACCGACTGCAGCTGATCCTGCAGCAGCGTGAACGAGACCGCGTCGACGGCGACCACCGCCTCGGAGTCCTCGATGAAATCGCCAAGTTGCGAATCGCCCTCGTCGCCGATGGTCTGGTCCAGCGAGATCGGCTCACGCGCGTATTGCTGGATCTCGAGTACCTTTTCGGGCGTGATGTCCATTTCCTTGGCGAGTTCTTCGGGCGAGGGCTCGCGACCCAGATCCTGCAGCAGCTCACGCTGAATGCGGCCCAGCTTGTTGATCACCTCGACCATGTGCACTGGGATGCGGATGGTGCGAGCCTGGTCGGCCATCGCGCGGGTGATCGCCTGCCGGATCCACCAGGTGGCATACGTCGAGAACTTGTATCCCTTTGTGTAGTCGAACTTTTCGACCGCGCGGATCAACCCAAGGTTGCCCTCCTGAATGAGGTCCAGGAACGCCATGCCGCGGCCGGTGTAGCGCTTGGCCAGCGACACCACCAGTCGCAGGTTCGCCTCGAGCAGGTGGTTCTTTGCCCGATCGCCGTCGCGGCAGATCCATGCCATGTCGCGGCGCTGCTGTACCGGCAACTTCTCGCCGCGGTCAGCCTTCTCGGTCATCAGCTGGGTGGCGTACAGGCCGGCCTCGATGCGCTTGGCCAGCTCCACTTCCTCTTCGGCGTTGAGCAGCGCCACCTTGCCGATCTGCTTGAGGTAGGCGCGTACCGAGTCGGCCGACGCGGTGAGCTCGGCGTCCTTGCGGGCCTGGCGCAGCGCCTCGGATTCCTCTTCGTCCCACACGAAGTCGCCTGAGGCCTTGTCTTTCTCGCTCGGCTCGGCGATCTCGTCGTCCTCGGCGGCCGGCGTCTCACCGCCCGCCTCCGCGGTTGCCGCTTCCGCCTCCGGCTCCGCCTCGTCCTCGGCCTCGTCGGCTTCGACGACAACTTCTACGTCGTCCTCGGCGACCTCCTCAAGGTCGTCGAGGACCAGATCGGCCTCGTCGACGACGATGTCGTCACCGGGCTCGGCGTCCTCGAGTTCGATGTCGACGGCGAGCTCGTCGACGGTCTCATCGGCGTCAACGGGCGCGGCCTTGGCCTCGACCGGCTCTGGCGCTGCGGCCTTCTTCGACCGGCTGCGCGTGGGCGCCGCGGCCTGTGCCTTCTCCGCTTTCGCGCGCGACGGGCGGGGTTTGGTGGCCGCTTTCGCGGTTGCTTTGGCTGTCGTCTTGGCCGGCGCCTTCGCAGCGGTCGACTTCGTCGCCTTGGTGGCCTTGGTCGCACGCTTGGCCGGCGCGGACGCATTCGCCGATGTCCGCTTGGCGGGGGTCTTGGTAGCGGTGCGCTTCGCCGGCTCTTCGGTCGCCCGGCTTGCTTTCGTCGCTGCCACGTACTCCCTTTCGCCTCTGCCGACCTCGTCAAGCCTTGCGCAGGGCACGACCCAGTGCGGGCTGGCTTACGCTATGTCGAGTGTCGGCGTGTTTCAGTCTTGTCTATCCGCCGCTGTCTTCGATTTGCGGCCGCCGTCGACCATTGTAACGACAGCGCCGGCTCAGACCCCGCTGAGCGGTGCGATTGGCCTGGTCGCATCGACCTGTGAGGCCATCGCCGCGCCGACGATGCCCGCGGTGTTCTGCAGTGCCGCCGCAACCACCGGCGTCCGGCACGTCAACAGCGGGATCCATTTTTCCGCCTTGCGGCTGATGCCGCCCCCGGCGATGAACAAGTCGGGCCAGATCGCGTTCTCGATCGCCACCAACACCTTGGTGACCTCCGGTGCCCAGCGCTTGTAGCTCCAGGCGTTCTTCTCTTTCACCGACGAGGCCGCCCGGTGCTCGGCCTCCATGCCGCCCACCTCGAGATGGCCGAATTCGGTGTTGGGCAACAGGACTCCGTTGTGGATTACCGCCGATCCGATGCCCGTGCCGAACGTCAGCAGCACGATGACTCCGGTGTTGTCTTTGCCTGCCCCGAACTTCTCCTCAGCCAGCCCTGCCGCGTCGGCGTCGTTGAGCACCGTGACCGACTGGCCGTCGAGCGCGGAGCTGAATACCTTGGCGGCCTCGATTCCGATCCACGACTTGTCGACGTTCGCCGCGGTCCGGACCACACCGTTGGTCACCACGCCCGGATAGGTGACGCCCAGCGGCTCCGTCCAGCCGAACTCGCGGACGACGGCGGCGATGGTCTTGGCCACCGCGTCGGGCGTGGCCGGTTGGGGCGTCGGCAGCTTGTAGCGGTCGCCGATCAGCTCGCCGGTCTCCAGGTCGACGATGCCGCCCTTGACGCCGCTGCCGCCGACGTCCACGCCGAACCCACGGCGATGCGACCCGGCGCCGTTTCCGGCTTCGGTGGTCGGGGTGTCAGTGGCGGTCATGAGCACTCCTCGGCGAGGTGACGGCAGTCGACGCGACCCCACCCTACTGTCTGCAGACGTGTGCGGTGGCGCTAGTGGCGATTCGCATGCTGCGATGTTGCGGTGACCGTATCCGACATCGACACGGCCGAACTGCGCTCGGTGGCTGAGCAACTGGCAGTGGAGGCCGCAGAGTTTGTGCAGGTGCGCCGCGTCGAGGTCTTCGGTGACGGCCGACCGCAATCCGGTGATGCGGCGGTTGAGTCGAAGAGCACCCGGACCGATCCGGTGACCGTGGTGGACACGGAAACCGAGCTTCTGTTGCGCGACCGGTTAGCGCAGATTCGACCGGGTGAGCCGGTGCTCGGCGAGGAGGGCGGCGGACCGCGACAGGACAGTGATGGGGGATCGGTGACCTGGGTGCTCGACCCGATCGACGGAACGGTCAACTTCGTCTACGGAATTCCGGCATACGCGGTGTCGGTGGCCGTCCAGCGCGGCGGCGTGTCGGTGGCCGGTGCGGTGGCCGACGTCACCCGAGCTGTGGTGTACTCGGCCGGCTTAGGACTCGGAGCGCGCGTTGTCGATGCCTCGGGCATGTCAGAGACGTTGCGCTGCAACGCCATCGACGATCTTTCGATGGCGCTTGTGGGTACGGGCTTCGGCTATTCTCCACAGCGGCGCGCAGCGCAGGCGGCAGTGCTGGCAGGGGTGCTGCCTCATGTGCGCGATGTCCGCCGGATGGGCTCGGCCGCCTTGGACCTGTGCATGGTGGCCGCCGGCTGCCTGGACGCCCACTACGAACACGGACTCAACCGCTGGGACTGGGCGGCCGGTGCGCTGATCGCGGCCGAGGCGGGCGCGCGGGTTCAGCTGCCGCGGACGGACGGGCCGGAGCTCACGCTGGTCGCCGCACCGGGCATCGCCGCCGACCTACGCGACCTGCTCGAGCGGCTCGGCGCGCACGACGAGCTGCCAGAGGACTAGCACGCGTCGCTGTTGTGGATCTTGGGCAGCATGGACAGGTCCGGCGCGGTGGTGGCTTCCGGTCGCAGGCTGGCCAGCATCGCGTCGATGTCGTCGCTGTGGCTGGGTGTCTTGAACTCGGTGCCCAACGCCAAGTCGACCGTGTCGTCGGGCCGCTGATCCTGAAAGAGCTCGACACACGGCGCCACCAGCCAGACGGCCGCCGCGGTCGCCTGCCCAGCGCGGCCGAACCTGATCTGTCCCTGGCACACGAGCTTGGTGTTGGCGTACACCGGGTCGTTCTCCGCCGTGGGCTGGCCGAATCCGAGATCGCGCAGCGCGCCCGCCACCGTGGCTGCCTGCCCGCCCTGCCCGCTGGCGTTGAGTACCCGGATCTTGGTGTCGGTGAGCTTGGCCGGTGCGACGTCGGTCATATTGGCGCGAGACACCTGCTCGCCCAGGGTCGGTTGCGACGGGTCGCTGCGTCCGGGTGGCGGGTTGCATGCGGTGACCTCGTGGACGTCGGAGGGGCGGGTCATCGCGATCACCCAGACGATCGCGGTGACGACGAAGAGGGCAGCCCCGACGATGATGGCGGGCATGTAATTGCGGCGCCGAAACGGCCGTCCGTGCCGGTCATAGGCGGTGCCTTCGGTGATTTGCGCGACCACCCCTGCACTGTAGAGGCAGCGATCGACACGTTTCGCGATGCCCCGGTAACGAGTGTGACGTAAATCACACTTGAACACTCCGCATTCCGGGCACGAAAAGTTTGGTGGATGCGTTCGGTGCTGGTACAAAGCTCTGCTGCGGCCAGTAGATAAGGGGGCAAAGACTATGGCTACGGATTACGACGCCCCTCGGCGTACCGAGACCGATGATGTGTCCGAGGACTCGCTCGAGGAGCTGAAGGCCCGGCGCAACGAGGCGCAGTCGGCGGTCGTCGACGTCGACGAATCGGAGTCGGCCGAATCCTTCGAGCTGCCCGGCGCGGACCTGTCCGGTGAAGAACTGTCGGTGCGAGTCATCCCGAAGCAGGCTGACGAGTTCACCTGTTCGAGCTGCTTCTTGGTGCACCATCGCAGCCGTCTGGCCAGTGAGAAGGGCGGCCGGATGATCTGCACCGACTGCGCCGCCTAACCGGCGGGCGACTCTCGCAGCGCGGCGAGTACCCGCTCAGGGTGGCGGCTGCTCACCAGCCAGTACGGCGTCGGGTCGTCGGGATCGTCGAGCACCAGCAGCACCATTGGACCGACCCAGGGTCGATGCAGAAGGTAGGCGGCGGGGTCGAGCTGGCGTCCCAGCGCCGCCGACTTCGCCGACTGCGGAATCTCCGCGGAGCGGCTGACCACCTCGGCGGGCAGGTGCGCCGGGCCGGCCCACAGCACCGGTGTGCCGTCGTCGCCGACGGCCACCCGGACCTCGGCGCGGCCGAACCAGATCAACACGCCGGCGGCGATCACACACAACACAGCAAACGAAATCCACCCGGGCAGGTCGCGGGCCGCCCGGTTGACCTCCAGCGCAACCAACGCAGCCACGCCGAATGCGGGCGGCCACCACCACCACGGCACCGTCAACCGTTCGCGGTAACGCACGGCTTGCGACGTTGCGGGGCTGCCCGACACGCGGCCAAGAGTAGTCTTTGGGGTCGTGTCCACCCGTCTGGCGGTCGTGCGCTTGGACCGCGACCTGCCGATGCCGAGCCGAGCCCATGACGGCGACGCGGGCGTCGACTTGTACAGCGCACAAGACGTCGAGCTCGGTCCCGGCGAGCGGGCGCTTGTGCCCACCGGCATCGCCGTGGCGATCCCGTACGGGATGGTGGGACTTGTGCATCCCCGATCGGGATTGGCTGCCCGCGTTGGACTTTCGATCGTCAATAGTCCCGGTACGATCGATGCGGGCTACCGCGGGGAAATCAAGGTGGCGCTGGTCAACCTCGACCCTAGGACGCCGATCACCGTGCATCGCGGCGACCGAATCGCCCAGCTGCTGGTGCAACGGGTCGAGTTGCCGGAGTTAATCGAAATGTCGTCGTTCGACGAAGCCGGCCTGGCGCAGACCACGCGCGGTGACGGCGGGCACGGCTCTTCCGGAGGACATGCGAGCTTATAGATGGCAGAAGGCAAATCCCGAGAACACGCTGTCGATCCCGACGTCGACGGCCCGTTCGACATCGACGACTTCGACGACCCGGCCCAGGCGGAGGTCGGGCGGCTGAACCTGGGCTCGGTCCTGATCCCCGTGCAGGAAACAGGCCAGCTCCAAGTCGAACTCACCGATGCTGGCGTGCCGAGCGCGGTGTGGATAGTCACCCCCAACGGCCGGTTCACGATCGCCGCCTACGCGGCGCCGAAGAGCACCGGGCTGTGGCGCGAAGTCGCCACCGAACTGGCGGACGCCCTGCGCAAGGACGTCACCAAGGTGTCGATCGAGACGGGCCCGTGGGGCCGCGAGGTGGTCGGTCGCGGAACCGGCACCGTGCGTTTCATCGGGGTCGACGGCTATCGCTGGATGATCCGCTGCGTGGTCAACGGCTCGGACGACACGATCGACGCCCTGGCCGACGACGCGCGAAAAGCGTTGGCGGACACAGTTGTTCGCCGTGGTGAGACCCCGCTTCCGGTGCGCACGCCACTGCAGGTGGAATTGCCCGAGGCGATCGCCGCGCAGTTGCGCGCCGCCCAGCAAGCGGCCGCCGAACAGGGCCAGCAGGAAATCGAGCCGCCGCAGCCGGCGGCGCGGCGCGCCGCGCCGGGGTCGGCGATGCAGCAGCTGCGCACGACGATGGGCGGGGCCTAGGCCCAATGCCGGGTAGTTAAGGCCCGAGGGCTGTTGTCAACGACTTCGGTTCGCGTGTCGTGTGTTTCGGTTCGGGGTCGTTGATGGTGGCGGTGATGCTGGTGATCCGGGTGCTGGGGTCGGGCCGGTAGGGGTCTTTCTTGTTATAGCGCGAGAGCGGAGATTTGACCTTGCGGACGCTGGTGCGT
>DASWBF010000094.1:0-6269 GCA_036390735.1 Mycobacterium sp.
CCAAACGGCGACAAAACCACCGACAGGAACGTCGCAGGTGAGTGGTCTGAACTTCTTTAGTAATCAAGACATCCCACTCAAGCCTGTTCACGGTTCATCAAACGACTTACCACCTGTTGGAGGTGAAAGGACGACGCCCCAACTACCAGCGACTATGCCAGTAAATTCATCTGCAGCTAATCCATCAGTGCGCGATCAACGCGGGTCTGGCGCATCCCAATCATCCGACCTCAGTCCCGCAGATCGTGGAACTCCGATTTTTTCAGCTGATCGATCGACCGCGGAACAAACAGCAACCTTGCCGAGTGACACTGGGCCTCCATCGGTTCCCATTTCGTTCCCCTCGAATGGCTCGGTTCTGCCCGGAAATTTCGGCTCAGGCATCGGCCCTGCCGGTGGTATGGCTGGTATGCCTGCCGCAGGCGCTCCGTCCCTTTCGTCCGCGGGAGTGACGCCACCGACGCCGTCGACCCCATTTGCATCCGCCCAACCCACAGGCCCCGCGGCCGCTGAGTTGTCTCGCGGCCTCAGCCAGGGGCTGAACACTGGCGCAGCTAGCGCTCCAATCGCCCCATCACAACCGCTAATTCACCCCTCGACAGCACCGCCACCTACCTTCACCGATGCCGCCGCAGCCGCTACGCCCCCAGTCTCCGCAGCGCCCGCTGCCGCCCCAGCCACTCCGGTCCAAGCCCCTCAACCGACCGCATACCAGGTCCCCCAAGCCGCACCCATCATCGCCGCGCCGCCGATACCGCCAAGCAACCTCACGCCCTACGGCTCCGATGTGCCCCGCGCGCCGACACCGCCGCCCCCACCACCGCCGGCCCCCACCATCACCACCTCCGGACCAGCCGGGCCGATGCCACCCGGTACCGCGATGGCAGCGCCGACGGGCGCGTCAGCCGGAACTCCGATGTCTCCCGGCATGCTGACCACCTCCGGCGTCGCCGCCACCGGAACGGGCGCCGCACTCGTCAGCTCGCAGACCAACGACCCGCTACTCGACAAAGCCGTCCGCCTGGCCTACGAGCTGCTCCACGCCTCGCGCCTGTACCCGGGCGTGCACTGGTGCGTCGCCGTCTTCAAGACCGCCAACGGAACCGAGACCGTCATCACGAGCAATGACGGCGCAGGCTATATCCCGCCCGGTGTGTTCATCCCCCGAACAGCGAAACACCTTTTCTCAGACCCTTTGTTGGACAACGCATTCCAAGCGAAGTGGTTCGGCTGGGTCAACCCGTCGGCGACGATGGTCGCCTACGCCGCGCACCGGGCTGTCTTCGACCCGAACTACGACCTGTACGCACTGGCCGCCACCACCGACCCCGGCGGCTCCTCTGTGCTTCCTGCCCGGCGAGCCGGAGTCCCGCACTACCAGGATTGCGACTCCACCCAGTCGCCGATCGCGCCCGACGACCCCGCCCCCGAACTCGACGCCACCCGGCTGCACCGCCTCGCCGTCATCGACCCCCAGAGCTACGCCCAACTCAGAGGCGAAAGCCAAGAAAGACAGGCGTGGGATGCCACCGCTGAAGCCGTCGGCATGGCCATGGCCGGCGCCGAACCGCTGTTCGTCGAAGTCGCCCCCGCGGTCCGCGAGATCTTCGGGGCGCTAGCCGCCGACATCACGGTCAACGACTCGCAATGGACGGCGCTCGACCGCCTCCAACGCGATCGCAAGTCGCTCTGGATGCGCCCGGGCTACATCGACATGGAACCCTCCACCACATCGGGCGTCACCGCCCTGTACCGCGCACACCACAACATCGATCGCGCCGTCGAGGCACTCTCCCTGTGGCGCACGAAGGATTACGCCGACATCGTCTATGCCGCAAGACAAGTCACCAAGGAGGCGCAACTATGGCCGACCGCGACATCAAGCTAGACGCCGCCGAGACACTCAGAGAGGTCGAGGCCATCGCCGAGACCGTCAGAGGCGTCGCCGTCCCCGGACCGGTGCCTGTCGCCGCTGCAGGCACCCCGATTGACGACGCCCTCGCCAAAGTCGCGACGGCTCAGCAGGCGCAAGCCGACGCCTGGGCAGCAGCGCTCGAAGCCACCGTTCCCGAACAACAGGCCAGGTCCATCCACGCGGTGCAGATGCTCCAAGACACCGAACAGCACAACAGCGCCGAGATCGCCAGCGTGTACCCCGAAGGGGAGCCCGGCGTCCGCAACGTTTAGCAAACCGCCGTCGGTATGGTGAAGCGGTGCGCGCACTGGTCACCGGAGCTGCCGGATTCATCGGGTCGACACTGGTCGACCGGCTCCTCAACGACGGCCACCAGGTCGTCGGCGTCGACAACCTGAGCTCCGGCCGAAGAAGCAATCTCGAGCAGGCGGCACAGAACCCCAACTTCACGTGGATCGAAGACGACATCGTCACCGCCGACCTGGACGGCCTGCTAGCCCAACATCAACCCGAAGTCGTTTTCCATCTCGCCGCACAGATCGACGTCCGCGAGTCCGTGGCAGACCCGATACACGACGCCAAGGTCAACGTGATCGGCACCATTAGGCTCGCCGAAGCCGCCCGAAAAGCCAACGTGCGCAAGGTCGTTCACACGTCATCGGGCGGTTCGATCTACGGAACGCCCCATAATTTCCCTACCAACGAGTCGACGAACACCGATCCGGCATCCCCGTACGCGGCCGGGAAAGTCGCCGGCGAAATCTACCTGAACACCTTCCGCCACCTGTATGGCATGGACTGCTCGCACATCGCCCCGGCCAACGTCTACGGACCGCGCCAGGACCCCCACGGTGAAGCCGGCGTGGTCGCGATCTTCTCGAAGGCGCTGTTGTCCGGGAAACCCACGAGGGTCTTTGGCGACGGGTCCAACACCCGCGATTACGTGTACGTCGACGACGTCGTCGACGCATTCGTGAAAGCGTCCGGACCCAAAGGCGGGGGACAACGGTTCAACATCGGCACCGGCGTGGAAACCTCTGACCGCAAACTACATTCGGCGGTTGCGAAGGCCGTCGGCGCGCCCGACGACCCCGAATTCGCTCCCGAGCGACTCGGCGATCTGAAGCGGTCCTGCCTCGACGTCCGGCTCGCCGAGATGGTGCTCGGATGGCGTCCCCACGTCAGGCTTGGCGAGGGCGTCGCCCGCACCGTCGACTATTTCCGGCAGAACCCGAGCGTCTAAGCCGAAGGCCGCTGCGCATTCGACAGCGCGATCGCCCGTGCCAGCCGCGTGTAACGCAACTCCACGTCCCGGAAATGCAGGTATGTGGTCAACGACGTGAACGCGAACGCCACGACGAGCGCGTAGAGCATCAAGTCCGTCCCGCGGCCGACCCCCAGCCAGTGCGCCAGCACCGTGGTGTCGTCAGGCCGCAACACCGCGTAGATGCCCGCGATCACGAACACCACGTACCCGACCTTCACCCAGGCCCGCGCCTGCACCGATCCGCGTGACCGCAGCAAGAACACCAGCAGAGTGATCACCGCGACGATCACCAGGACTTGAATCCACATCACGACTTCCTTCCGCGCAGGAACCCGTCGAAGACGATGTTGACGCCGTTCAGCAGCGGCTGGCCCTTCGACTTCGAATAGTCCGTATACAGGATTTCGACCGGCTCTTCGGTTACCCGCCAATGGTTTTCGTCGATCATCGCGATGATCTCGCTGGCATGCCCCATGCCGCTCATCGTGATGTCGAGGCCCTCGGCCACCTTCCGGTTGAACACCCGCAGCCCGTTGTGCGCGTCCGACAGCTTGAGCCGCCGGCTGCGCGGGCTGAGGAACACCGCCGTGCGCAACACAATGCGTTTCAAGAAAGGCACATCGCTGCGCATCCCGTGAGCGGCGAACCGAGTGCCGATGACGATGTCGACGTCCTCGGTGATCAGCTTGTCGATCATCCGCAAAACGTCTTTGACACGGTGCTGCCCGTCGGCGTCGAACGTCACGAACACCTCCGCGCCGGGCTGACGACGGACATATTCGACGCCGGTCTGAATCGCCGCGCCCTGCCCCAAGTTCACCGGGTGCCGCACGAGGTGCGCTCCCGCGCGCAAGGCAAGAGCTCCGGTGTCGTCGCGGCTACCGTCGTCCACACACACGACATGGTCGAAGGTCGCCCGGACATCGGCGATCACGTCACCGATGACGGCGGCTTCGTTGAAAGCGGGGACGACGATCCAGACGTCGGGGTAGCGGCTGTCGATGCACATAAAAATACACGTCAGGGCGCTGGAGGCAGCGACACCGGGCCGGTCTGCGGCGCCATTCGCAACGCCGCCAGATGCACGACGATGCCCACCAAAGGCCCACACAACAGCGCCACGACCGTCCTGGTTTCCAACTCCAGCGGCAGCAAGAGCAGCAGCGTCGATGCGACGGTCGCGCCGATCCAGCCCAGCGAATAGGCCCGGTGCAATGCCGCGGCAACCGCCGCCGCGCCGGTTAACGTCAAAAGCGCGATGGATACCGCCGCCGCAGTCAACCACGCCAGCAGCGCCCCGTCGGCGTCGTATTCAGCCCCGAACCCGACCCTGAGCAGCCAGGGCCCCGCCAGCCAAGCCATCAGCACACCGAGGAAACCGAGTCCGAGAACCACCGCAGAAGGCCCAGCCAACGCCCGGAACCGGTCGGCGCGCTGGTCCACGAAGTGGGCGATCAAGTTGCCCTGCATCGCGGTCAGCGGCACCAGCAGCGGCGCCCGCGTCAGCGTCACCGCCAAGATCACGACGCCGCCCGTCGCGCCGAGATCCCCCGACGTGGCCTTCAGCAGCACCGGAAAGCCCATCACCAGGATCGCGCTGGCGCCGGCCGCGGCGATCGCGTGCGCCGCGCCGCGCAGAAATGCCGCGGTGTCCCCGCAGGCCACCAGCCGCGCAGCCGCCCGCGTCGACGGGGACGCCACCAACAAGACCAGCCAGGCCACCGCGCCGCACACCGTCGCCCACAGATATCCGACCAGCCCCCAGCTCACCGCGAACGTCGCCGCCGCCACCGCGACCCGCGTCGAAGCGTCGGTGACCATCAAGAAGCCGTACTGCGTCCACCGGCCGGCACCGGCCAGCATGCCGAGCAGCGTCGCGTGGAGGCAGAACCCGGCCAGGCCAACGCTGAGCAGCACCACGCTGAGAAGCCGCGCCTCGGCGAACACGTGCGGAGCCCAGATCCGTGCACTACAAGCGATGACCAGTCCGGCCACCACACCGATCACCGCCGCCACCCGCAGCGGATGAACTCCCGGAGCCCCGTCTGCATGCCTCGCCGACCGGACTTCGCGCGTCGTCTCCTGCAGCAGGCCGTTGGCTGCGCCGGTGACGAGGCCGAACGCCCCCCAGAACACCCCGAACACCGAAAACCCGGATGGGTCCAAGTCGCGTGCCGCCAGATACAGCACGAGGTAGCCGCACAACGCCGTCACCGCGGTGGCGACACCGACCCGCGCGACGCTGCCCCGGGTGATGGGGCCGGCCGGTATCCCCGCGTCGGTCACGTCGTCTCCGCAGCCCGCCGGCGGTCCACCCGGACGACGACGTACGCCACGACGAGCACCGCGGCCGCGCCGATCACGTACCACTTGTACCGCTCGAAGCCGGCGTAGATCTCGCCGATGTTCTCGCCGGCGAAGTATCCCAGGAAAGCCCACGTGCACACCCACAGCACCGCGCCAAGAGCGTTGAACCCGAGGAACTTCAGCCAGTGCATCCCGACGGTCCCGGCCAGGATGCCGTTGACCTGGCGTAGCCCCTCGACGAAACGGGCGATCACGACGATCTTGCCGCCGTGGAGGTTGAAGTAGTCCTCGGCGCGGCCGAGCCGTTCGGGCGTGAGGAAGACGTAGCGGCCGAAGCGCTCGGCGAGCGGGCGGCCGCCGAAGTGGCCGACCGTGAAGCCGATGTTGTCACCGATGACTGCGCCGAGCACCGCGACGACGATGACGAGCGCGATGTTCATGTGGCCCGTGCCGGCGAAGATGGCCGCCGTGATCAGGATGGCCTCGCCCGGCACCGGCACACCGAAGTCCTCCAGCAGCACGAAACCGCCGACCGCCAGATACCCGTAGTGCTCCAGGACCGGCTGCACATCGCCGAACACCCCAGGCAGCTGCCCATGGCTCATGCGTGCTCCGTCCGGTCTTCGTCACCCCTAGTGCAAAGAGACCATACGGCCGGGCCGGCGTCGGGCTCGGCATGAGAGACTGAAATTGGAGGGGTGACGAACTGTTGAGCAACTCGCCCGTGAATGTGCGTGTTTGTGAGTGAATGTATGTTTGACTGGCGGTCGTGAAGTTGGC